>RFMX01000185.1 GCA_009927495.1 Betaproteobacteria bacterium | reverse complement strand
ATGCAAGCGCAAACCCAGGCCGACCAAGCGCATGCCAAGTTCAAGGACGACAAAAGCGAGTTCAGCGGCTATTTGCGCTTGTGGGATTGGTTGCAGGCGTCGCGGGGGGGCGTCATGGCGAGCGAAGCGAAGCAATCTGTCGCAACCCACAAACTCTCCAACCGCCAACACGAGAACCTGCTGCGGCAAAACTTCATCAACATCCGCCGTTGGCGCGAATGGCGCGATGTGCACAGCCAACTCCTCACCGTGGTGAAAGAGCAGCGCTGGGTGATGAACGAGCAACCCGCCAGCTATGAGCATCTGCATCTGGCCATGCTGAGCGGCTTGCTGGGCAACATCGGTTGCAAGCAAGACGAGGAAGACATTTATCTGGGGGCTCGCGGCATCAAGTTCCACCGCCACCCTGGTGTGCATTTGCGCAAAAAGCCCGGCAAGTGGCTGGTGTGTGCCGAGTTGGTGGAGACCACGCGCTTGTTTGGTCGCGGCATCGCCCACATCGAGCCGACATGGCTGGAGCAGGTGGGCTCCCACCTGTTGAAGAAACAGCTGCTGGACCCGCATTGGGAGGCGCGGCACGGCGATGTGGTGGCGTTTGAGCGAGCCACCCTCTATGGCTTGGTGGTCTACAGCGGTCGGCGGGTACCGTTTGCCAAGGCCGATCCGGTGTTGGCGCGGCAAATTTTCATCCGCGAGGCGCTGGTGGAGGCGCAGTGGCAAACGCCCTTACCTTTCATGGCTGCCAACAAAAAGCTGATCCACCAAGTGATGGAGCTGGAGCACAAGTCGCGCCGCCAAGACGTGTTGGTGGACGAGGCCATGATCCAAGCGTTTTACGAGCAGCATTTGCCAGACGATGTGTGCAGCTGCAAAACCTTGGAGCGCTGGCACCGCGAAGAGCTGCGCCGCCGAAGTGCAGCAGGCGACAAGACCGAGCCGCTGTTGATGACCCGCGAAAGCCTGATGCGCCATGAGGCGGTGGGCATCACCGCGCAAGCGTTTCCCAAGATGGTCAGGCTGGGCGGTACCGATTGCCAAGCCACCTATTTGCATGAGCCCGGCGACCCCAAAGACGGCATCACCGTGACCGTGCCTTTGTTTGTGCTGAACCAGGTGAGCGAGGACCGCGCCGAGTGGCTGGTGCCCGGGATGTTGAAAGACAAAATCCAAGCGCTGTTGAAAAGCCTGCCGCAAAAGCCGCGTTCACGCTTTGTGCCGCTACCCGACAGTGCAGCCCGGTTGGCGAACGAGCTGTGTGCCCCCGAGCTGTTTGGCGCGGGCGGTTTGACCGAAGTGTTGCTGAAAAAAGTGCGGGACGAGACCAGCTTGGATGTGAAGCGCAACGACTTCAAGTTGGACATGCTGAGCGCCCATTTTTTCATGAATTTCAAGGTGGTGGACGAGCATGGCCGCCAACTCGGCATGGGTCGTAACTTGGGCGCATTGAAGGCCGAGCTGGGTGCGCAGGCGCGGGGCGCGTTTCAGGCCTTGGCGCAACTGCGACCCGTCATTACGGGTCATGTCATTGCGAGCGAAGCGAAGCAAACCCCCGTCATTGCGAGCGAAGCGAAGCAAACCCCCGCCATTGCGAGCAACGCGAAACAAACCACCTGGTCCTTCGGCGAACTGCCCGAACTCATGGAAATCAACAAAGGCGGGCAGACCTTGGTGGGCTTTCCCGCGCTGGTGGACATGGGGGACGCGGTCTGCATCGAGGTGTTTGACGAACCCGATGTCGCCGCTGCCAAAAACCGCAAAGGACTTGCACGCTTGTTTGCGCTGCAAATCAAAGACGCCCTCAAGTACCTGGAAAAAAACATCCCCGACCTGCAAAAAATGTCGGTGGCCTTCATGAGCCTGGGCACCGCCGAGGAGTTGAAACAGCAAATACTGGATGTGGCGCTGGACCGTGCTTTCTTGGTCGAGCCTCTACCCAACGATGAGGCCAGCTTCAAGTGTCGCGTGGACGAGGGCAGGGGGCGGCTGACGCTGATTGCCAACGAGGTGGCACGTCTCGCAGGCGGCGTGTTGCTGGAGTTTGCCGCGGCCAGCCGAAAGATCAAGGACAGCAAAAGCGCCCCCGACGCCACCGCAGACTGCGCCCAACAACTGCAACGCTTGCTGCCCAAAAACTTCCTGGTCGCCACACCATGGCCGCAGTTGCAACATTGCTCTCGTTACCTGAGAGCCATCACCTTGCGGCTGGACAAGTACCGCGCCGACCCCGCCCGTGACGCCCAGCGTTTGGCCGAGCTGAAACCGCTAGAGCAAAAGTACTGGCGTTTGGTGGCTGATCGCAAAGGCCAAACCGATGCGCGGATGTTGGAATTCAGGTGGTTACTGGAAGAACTGCGCGTGAGCTTTTTCGCGCAGGAATTGAGGACCCCCCAGCCGGTGAGTGTGAAGAGGCTGGAAAAAGCGTGGGCGCAGTTGAATCACTGAGGCGAAACCCAAGGATTGATGACTTGCAGTCCTGCTGCTTCAAACGGGTCTGTGTCTCGGGTGGCCACCATCAAGCTGTTGCAATGGCAGTCGCAGCAATATAGCCAACAGCAGGTGCGATGGCTTTTCCTTGCGCCTTGGCAAGCGCTCGCAATTCCCCATAAGCTTTGGAAGTGGCTTCATCGAAGAACAAAATCCGACCGGCAAATAAGGGCAAGATGCGTTTCTCAAGGCTGTTGTGAAGCGTGTTTTGCGCTTGCCATCAGGAAGGGCGGCGATGCCATATCGCAATTCAGCCAAACTGATGGTTGACAGGCAGAGGGTTTCTATCAGTTGGGCGTCCAGCCAAGCCAAGACAGCGGGATGTCCGGCGAGCTTCAACGGCTCAGAGACCACATTGGTATCGAGCAAAATCATTCGAAACTCATCGGCTCGGTGGGTGTCTGGTCGCGGTTGATCACCAAATCTGCGCCGCCTGCATGCTGGCCGATTTCTGCCAACAAAGAGCCCAACTTCACGCGGTCATCTGGCCTTGCTGCGCTTTCAAGAATGGCCCGAACCTCGGCCTCGGTGCTTCGCCCAGCCAAAGCGGCGCGAACCCGCAAAGCGCGGTGAGTTTCTTCAGGGATGTTGCGCACAGTGATGGAGGACATAAGCACCTCTTAGGTATTGATATCAATGATTGCATTTCATATTTAATGCAATCAATTTAGCAACTCAAATTCACCTCCCCACCGACTCCGCCATGTCTTGTGCATTTAGCTCGGGGTTGAGCAACTGCGCAAACTCAAACACAAACTGCCGCAAATACGCATGGCGCTTGAAGGCAATGCGCGCCAAGTTGTGGCCAAACAAGCGGCCGGCAGGGCGCACCACCAAGTCGGTGTCGGTGATGTCACGTACCGCCATCTCGGCCACGATGCCCACGCCCAAGCCCAGCCGCACATAGGTTTTGATCACGTCCGAGTCGATGGCTTCCAAAGCGATGCGCGGCGTCAACTGCTTGGCGGAAAACGCCTTGTCGATGCGGGTGCGTCCGGTGAACGAGGGGTGGTAAGTGATGATGGGCTCGTTCGCCAAGTCGGCCAGTTCCAGTTGCTCGATCTTGGCCAGCGGGTGGTCGGCGGGCAGCACCAGCACGTGCTGCCATTCGTAGCAGGGCAGGGTGATCAGCTCGGGATAGTCGGACAGGCTTTCGGTGGCGATGCCAATTTCGGCGGTTTCGTCCATCACCATGCGGGCGACTTGATCAGGCGCACCTTGGTGCAGGCTGATGTTGACATTCGGGTAGGTGCTGCGCAGTTTGGCTACTGGCACGGGCAGCACATAGCGCGCTTGGGTGTGGGTGGTGGCAATCGACAGAGTGCCCGAGTCTTGGCTGCTGTACTGCTCGCCAATGCGCTTCAAGTTATTGACCTCGCGCAAAATGATGTCGATGCTTTTGAGCACATGCTCACCCGGCTCGGTCACGCGCTTCAAGCGTTTGCCGTGACGGCCAAAAATCTCAATCCCCAACTCGCTTTCCAGTTCCAAAATGGCTTTGGACACGCCCGGCTGCGAGGTGTGCAGGGTTTTGGCGACCTCGGTCAGGTTGAGGTTGCGGCGCACCGCCTCTTGAACAAAGCGAAATTGATGCAGGTTCATGACTTTTTTCGTATAAGAAAGGCGTTCATTATGCCTTTTTGGAGGGGTTGCTTCTTCGCTTTGCTTCGTCGCTTTGCTTCCTGTCGCTACGCTCCTCGCAATGACAGCTCCTCGCAATGACGGCTACAGCCAACCGTCTAGGGCAATGTTTGCCATCAAATCCAGTAAGTGAGGATGCTCACCCACTGCGGGCAAAGGCTCAAATGCCACATGGGAATGAGCGTCACGCAACGCTTGCAGCATGACGGGCAGGTCTTCGCGAACATGCTTGCCCACACCCAAGAACATCGGCACCACCCGCACATGGGTGCAGCCTCGGTCGACCAAAGCTTGTACCGCGTCCAAAAGGCTGGGGGTGCTCAGCTCCAAGTAAGCGCAAGCCACGGCGACAGGACCCGTGGTACTTTCAGGCAAGGACGCTTGCAGTGACGCCACACGTTCAGCCACCGCTTGCATCGGGCGGTGCCAAAGAGGGTCGCGAGACCCATGGGCAAACAACACAATAGCTCGCATCAATGCCTCAATACCAGCCAGCTGAATCCCAGCATAGAGATCAACATATAAACAATCCCAGGTGTCGCTGCTGCCAGCCAAGCAGGCCATGCATTCAAGTTACCAATATGCCCAAACACGTTGTTCATCAAGAAAAAACTGATGCCAATCAAAATTCCTAGGAACACCACGCTGGTGATGGGCGTGCTGCGCAAATGCAAATAGGCAAACGGCAGCGCCAACATGACCATCACCAAACAACTCAAGGGGTAGAAGAGCTTTTTCCAAAATTCAATTTCATAGCGCTGTGACGACTGGTTGTTCAAACTTAAATGCTGGATGTAGCGAAACAAATCCAGCGTTCCCATGCGATCGGGTTTGAGCAGCGCCACCGACACCATCTCTTCGGTCATCTCGGAGGGCCAGCGCAAGGAGGGGAGTTGTTCGCGCCGCAACGCCTGCATGCCACTTTGGGCGGCGTTGAAATAGTCGGCAGACACATTTTGCAGGGTCCAAGTATTGGCGTCGGCCTCAAAAACCGCTGTGTCCGCTCGCAACATACGGTTGAGCCTTCCGGTGTCATCAAACTCAAAAATCCGTACCTGCCCCATTTCAGACTGGGGGGTGATCGAGCCCACATTCACCACGCTGTGCCCCTTGCCTTGGGTCTCTTTCAGCCAAGCACCTGTGACGCCTTGCATATAAGTCACGCCCAAGTGCTGGGTGCGCAACAACTGGCCCACACGGCTGCTGGGTGGCGCGACATAGTCGCCGATCACAAAAGTCAGCACAACAAATGCCATGCCAAGAACCAAAAGATTGCGTAAAGCCAGTTGGGGGCCCATGCCGCTGGTGCGCAAAATCGTGAATTCCGAGGTCTGTGCAAATTTGGCCATGACGAAGATAGTGCCAATCAAGACCGTGATGGGCAGCAACTCGTAAATATGCGAAGGCACCAATAGTAAGACATAGGCCATGGCGTGTTCAAAGGCATAGCCTTGGCCGGGACCTTTGCCTATCCACTTCAGTTCGTCCGCCAAATCAAAGAAGAAAAACAAGCCCACGAAACCCAAGGTGGCAAAGCCGACCTTGGCCAACACCTCGGTGTAAATCATGCTTTGAATGGTTTTCAAGCAGCCTCCCGCTTGAAAAACACCAGCTTTTGCAGCAGATGCAGCAAGCTGGTTTGTTCGCTACGCCACCACAGCCCTAACAAACTCAGCCCAAACACTGGCAAGTGCAGCGCCAAAAGCATGCTCACCATGCCCCATTGACCCGAAGCTACAGCGTTGCGACTGACGTTAATTAGGTTGTAGTAAATAAAGAATGTCAGCATGGCCATGACCAAAGCGCCTGTGCGTCCGGTGCGTGGGTTGATATAAGGAATAGCGATACCCAACAGCACCAAATTGAAGGCGCCCAAGGCCAAACCAATTCGCCAAGTCAACTCGCCCATGTTCACGGGAATGGGGTTTTTCAACAAATCCCAGGGCAGGGTGGACTGCGCCTCAATTTCGTCTAAAGCAAGTGTGGTGTTTCCCAGCCTGGCACCATGCTCTTGGAACTCAATCACCTTGATTTCATTCTTCAAAGGGTTGACTTCGATGCGCTGGCCGTCGTTGAGCACCAAGTAGCGATCATCAGCCTTGAACTCCACTCGGCCTCGTCGGGCACTGGTGATGGTTTGCAAGCCTTTTTCTTGAGCGGCAATGAAAATATGCGTGCCTTCCAAGTCAGAAGGACTGTCTTTGTCAATGAAAAATACGCGGTTGCCACTGGCCGACTCTTGAAACTGGCCAGGCTTGACGCGTTCTAAGTCGCCTCGCTTTTCGTAGCGGTCGCGGATTTCATGGGTTTGTGCATTGGTCCAAGGCCAAGCCACCAAGGCAAGGGCTGCCACAACCACCAAGGCGGGGGCAGCGAATACCAGCGCAGGTTGGACCAGACCGGCAGAGCTTTCGCCACTGGACTGCCAAATCACCATCTCGCTGTCGGCATACATGCGCGACAAAGTGGCGACTGAGGCGATGTACAAAGCCATGGTGACAATCGTGTGCATATTGCCAAGTACCGTGTAGCCCAGCACCAGCGTGACTTCACGCGGATCGATATTGCCGCGTGAGGCCTGACCCAGTGTGCGAATCAGCAGCACCGTCATCACAATGCTGACCAAAATAACCAAGGTGGCCCAAAAATAGCGAGACAGCTCAGCCCGAAAAGTGGAATGGAATAACATAAGCCTTAAATGTAAGGGCTGAATGATGAACTTCGAACTCCTCTCACTTTCATGGGCCAAGGCCGCTACCCTCAAGACCGATGCCTTGGTGGTGTTGGTGAGCGACGACCAACAGCGCGAGGTCGGTTTGCTCTCGAGCATGCTAGACCAAGCCCAAAAAACGGGCGACTTCACCTCTGCCGTTGGGCAATGCATGGTGTGGTGGAAGCCGCCGAGCTTGGCCGCCCTGCGCTTGGTTCTGGTTGGCGTTGGCAAAGGCTGCGCTGTGGATGTGCGCCAGGGCGTTGCTGTAGGTATCGCAGCTTTGAAAAAATCAAAGTCGCAAACGGTTGCGGTGGTTTTACAAGACGCGCATGCCGAGCATTTGGTCGTGGCCGCCCAAGCCGCAGCTGACGCCAGCTATGTCTACACAGCCACCAAACCCAGTGCAAAAGCTTTGAGTTTCAAAAAAATCACCTTGGGTGTGCCACAGGCTGGCGCAGCCCAATCACAGTTCGATTTGGCCAAAGCGCAAATTTCAGGTGTTGCGCTGGCCCGCGAATGGGGTAACCGTCCTGCGAACCACGCGACTCCCGATCATTTGGCGCAAGTGGCCAAGAGCCTCGCCAAACATTCACGTATCTCCTGCGAAGTCATGGGCCTCAAAGAAGTCACCAAGCTTGGCATGGGTTCTTTTGCGGCGGTAGCGCAAGCCTCGGCCCAGCCTCTGCGCTTTATCGTTTTGAAATACAAAGGTGCGGCAGACGCCCAAGCGCCAACCGTGTTGGTGGGCAAGGGCATCACCTTTGATACCGGTGGCATCTCTCTCAAACCCGGCCCTGGCATGGACGAGATGAAGTTCGATATGTGTGGTGCGGCCAGTGTGCTGGGCACCTTTGAAGCTTTGGCCCAACTCCAACCCGCCATCAATGTGGTGGGCTTGATCGTGGCATGTGAAAACATGCCTGGCGGCAAAGCCTTGAAGCCCGGCGATGTGGTCACCAGCATGAGCGGACAAACCATCGAAATATTGAACACTGACGCAGAAGGGCGTTTGGTCTTGTGCGACGCCTTGACCTACGCCAAGCGTTTCAAGCCCAGCGCCGTGATCGATATCGCTACCCTCACGGGTGCTTGCGTGATCGCTTTGGGCCATTTGCGCAGCGGCCTTTACGCGACTGACGAAAAATTAGCCACCGCATTGCTTGATGCAGGTGAGCGCACCCTCGACCTGTGCTGGCGCATGCCTTTGGATGAAGAATATGCTGAAGGCTTGAAATCCAACTTTGCCGATGTGGCCAATGTGGCCGACCGCGCTGCGGGTTCTGTCACTGCAGCCAAGTTTTTACAGCGCTTTGCAAAAGACTTCCCTTGGGCGCATTTGGACATTGCCGGCACTGCTTGGAAAAGTGGGGCTGCCAAAGGCGCCACTGGCAGGCCAGTGCCAGCCCTGTTGTCTTATTTGGTGGGGCAGGCAAATGCTCGCACACCGGCCACACGCTCGCCACCTGCCAAACGTCGTTCTGCCAAAGCTTGAGCTCGATTTCACCGACCCATGACTGAAGTTGCTTTTCATTTCAACGTGCCAGATAAAATGAACTACGTCTGCCGTTTGTTGCGAAAAGCCTCGCAAGCCAAAGCGCGGGTGGTGGTAGCTGGACCTCAACAAGCTTTGCAAACCTTGGACGAGGCTCTTTGGACTTTCACTGCAACGTCTTTTGTGGCGCATTGTTGGTCCTCGGACGCCAGTCCTAAAACCGATCTCAGCTCGGTCATCCTCAAGAACCAAGACAAGCCAAGCTTTGATGCTGTGATGCCTCACCATGAGGTATTGCTAAATCTTGGGAACACCATGCCCCAAGGCTATGAGACTTTTGAGCGTGTGATCGAAGTGGTTGGTTTGACAGAAGAAGATAAAACCCAGGCCCGCGAGCGTTGGAAGCAGTACGCCCAGCGCGGCTATACCTTGGTCAAGCACGACCTCAGCGCAAAAACAGCCAACCCATGAGTCGACCTGATATCCCTAAGTCTCCCGTGCCCATGCTGACAGAGGTGGTGCAGATCAACGGCAGCCTTCGCCCGGCGGTTTTACCTTGGACGTCTACCCAAGAAACGGTCGACTCCGCGCTGTCTGGCTTGCCCGACCAAGAGCTTTTGGCGCAAAAGGTGATTGAGCGGGTTGAAAGTCAACTCGCCGAGCTTTTGCCAGAGCTTTTGCGCCAGTCAGTGGACGATGTGATCCGAGAGCATTTGGGCGATAACTCCAAAGCCCCCTGAATTTTTTGGCAAATAAAAAAATTTATTCCATACTTTTAGGTTATCTTATGGTTTCTAATTTTTTGGAGATTTCATATGAAGCTTAAGTTAACAGTAGCCTTGGCCATGGGTGTCGCAACGACGATGAGCATGGCTCAAGAAGTCGTCAAAATCGGTCACGTCGCCCCCCTCAGTGGCGCCATCGCCCACTTGGGCAAAGACAACGAATACGGCGCACGCTTGGCCATCGAAGAACTCAATGCCAAAGGCGTTTCCATTGGTGGCAAAAAAGTCAAGTTTGAGTTGCTGGCTGAAGACGATGCTGCTGATCCAAAGCAGGGCACCGCTGCTGCACAAAAATTGGTGGACTCCAAAGTCAACGGCGTCGTGGGTCACTTGAATTCAGGCACCTCTATCCCTGCTTCCAAAATCTATAGCGATGCAGGCATTCCCCAAATTTCTCCTTCCTCCACCAACCCCAAATTCACACGCCAAGGCTACAAAACCACCTTCCGCGTGGTGGCTGATGACGTGCATCTGGGTGGCACCCTGGGCCGCTACGCTGTGAACGACCTCAAAGGCAAGAACATTGCAGTTATTGATGACCGTACTGCCTATGGTCAAGGTGTGGCTGATGAGTTTGAAAAAGCGGCCAAAGCTGCTGGTGCAACCATCGTCGGCCGTGAATTCACCACCGACAAAGCCACCGATTTCACCGCCATCTTGACCACGCTCAAAGGCAAAAAACCTGATGTTGTGTTCTTTGGCGGCATGGACGCGGTTGCTGGACCCATGATCAAGCAGATGAAATCGCTGGGCTTGAGCGCTAAATTTGTCGGCGGTGATGGCATTTGTACCAACGAAATCATCAAACTTGCAGGCGACGCCATTGGCGATAACCAAGTGTTTTGTGCTGAAGCCGGTGGTATTGAAGGCAAATCAAATGAGGCTTTCAAAGCCAAGTTCAAAAAGCGTTTCGACGTAGATGTACAAATCTATGCACCCTATGTGTATGACGCTGTCAATTTGATGGTCGATGCCATGGTCAAAGCCAATTCGTCCGACCCAGCCAAATACTTGCCTGTGTTGGCCAAAACTTCTGGCTACAAGGGTGTGACTGGCAACATCGCATTTGATGAAAAAGGCGACATCAAAAATGGCGCTTTGACTTTGTTTACTTACAAAGCCGGTAAACGCGAAGAGATCAAAATTGTTCGTTAAGCCTGTTTGATCTGAAGTTCCCAGCTCGTCTTTTGCCATGCAAGGACTTCTTGCAGCAAAAGATGTTGGGATTGGGGGAACCGCTGTGGCCACAGCGGTTCTATCAGAAGCTCAAATCGGTTGGTTTGTTTTTCAGATAAACGCAGCTGTATTTTTTTATAGTCAGGGTCGCGTCTGGCGTGGCACAAGATGACAGCCAATCGCAGGCACATGAGCTGGCAAGCAAAGCCCACGTTCGTGAAGTCAACATCCAGTTTTCTAAGCTTTCCTTTGTGTCCCAACACCAGCAGACTCAGGCGGTGTAATTCGCTCAGAGCAAAGCCAGGCGCATCGGTATTGTCCAAAATATAGGCACTGTGCTTGTGCGAATCGGTGTGGGATATTTGTGCACCAATCTCATGTAACTGAGCCGCCCAATCCAATTTTTTGTTAAGTCGAGGCCAGTCTTGTTCCGCTTCTTTGCCTGTTTCTAATTGGTGTAGAAAATGGCAGGCTACTTTGCTCACCCGCTTGGCCTGCTCGGTATCGACTTGGAATGCTTTTTGCAATCCAGCCACCGTGACTGATCGGGTATCTTTGCTTTGGTCTTCGCGCTCAATCAGGTCGTACAACAACCCATGCCGCAAAGCACCTGGGGTCACCTGAAGAGCTTCAATTTTGAACAACTCAAGCACCGCGTGTAAAACCGCCAAACCACCACCAATCACTGCGCGGCGATCTTCTTTGAGACCTTCCATGCGCAAACTGTCGACGTGACCAACTCTGATCAGGTGGCGTTTGAGCCACTCCAAAGACTCCAAAGTGATGGTTTGGTCCGACCAGCCTGCGCTGCCCAGAACCTCGGCCACCGCACTGACGGTTCCCGACGAACCAAAGGCGGTATCCCAAGCTTTTCTAGGAAAAAAATCGACCGCTTCTTCTAGAACAGCCTTGGCCGCTACTTCCGCTTTGTAAAAGGCGGCTTGGGTGAGCTCGCCATTGGCGAAGTATTTGAGACTGCTTGAAACACTCCCCAGTCTGTAGCTTTCCAGTTTGGAGGTTTCCTGTTTTACCCCCAAAATGAACTCGGTAGACCTGCCGCCAATATCGATCACCAAGCGACGCTCATCGGTCTGGGGTAAAAAATGCGAAACACCTTGGTAAATGAGCCGAGCTTCTTCTCGTCCTGACACCACCTCAATGGGAAAACCTAATAGCTGATGGGCTTTATCCAAAAAAACATGTCTGTTTTTAGCTTCGCGCAGCGTTTGGGTTGCCACTGCCCGAACTTCATTGGCCTTGAATCCTGCCAACCGTTCAGCAAATCTTGCCAAGCACTCCCAGCCGCGCTCCATGGCTTCTTTGCTCAGATTGCGATCCTCGTCCAAACCGCTGCCTTGTCGTACGGCTTCCTTGATGTACTCAGATCTTTGAATGAGGCCATGGCTATAACGGCAAATTTCGAGGCGAAAGCTGTTCGACCCAAGATCGACAGCTGCGAGCAGGGAGCCATTTTTCATGGTTTCAAGACTGCATTCGTGCAGATAGTGATTGGAAATGAATGAATTATTACTATCATATTTTTAGTAAATGTTCAATTATGTGTCGAAAATATGACCAATAAGTGACAGTAAAAAGTAAGTAGATTCAATATATTGAGATTGAAAACTGAACGAATCGAATGAAAGATGAGTCAATGTAAATTTTAAGGTTAATAAAGTCAGATTAATTCGGTGAACTAATGTATTCCCGAAGTTAAAGACACGATACTGTCATATTCTTTTTTTAGAGTCTTGAGAAGCAGTTGTAATTTTCAGTCGTTCAAAGTTTTTCAAGGAGAAAAAATGTTTCAAATGAAGTCATGGCTCATTGCCGCGGGTTTTTCAGCAGTGTCCTTTTTGTCGTTGGCAGCAGATATTACAGGCGCTGGCGCTACTTTTCCTTTCCCCGTCTACAGCAAATGGTCTGAAGCCTACAACGAGAAAACTGGCGTTAAGTTGAATTACCAATCCATTGGTTCTTCAGGCGGCATCAAACAAATCAAAGCCAAAACAGTTGACTTCGGTGCAACTGACGCGCCCCTCAAAGGCGAAGAGCTTGAAAAAGAAGGCATGGTTCAATTTCCAGCCGTTATTGGTGGTGTTGTTCCCATTGTTAACCTTGATGGCGTCAAGCCTGGTGAGGTCAAATTGACCGGTGACGTTTTAGCCAAAATCTTCTTAGGCTCCATTACCAACTGGCAAGACAAAGAAATCAAAGATCTCAATCCCACCGTGAAATTGCCCAGCGCTGAAATCACCGTGGTTCACCGCGCCGATGGCTCCGGTACTACCTTTACTTTCACTGAGTACTTGACAAAGGTCAGTCCTGCTTGGAAAGAAAAAGTTGGTGCTGGTGCTGCAGTCAAATGGCCAGCTGCCAGTTCTGTAGGCGGTAAAGGTAACGAGGGTGTTGCAGCCAATGTGGGCCGCATCAAAAACGCTATCGGCTATGTTGAGTACGCCTATGCTAAGAAAAACAAAATTTCTCATGCCAATCTGCGCAACAAAGACGGTCAAATTGTCGAACCCGATGACACAACCTTCTCTGCTGCTGCTGCTGGTATCGACTGGTCTAAACAGCCTGGTATGGCCGCATCTTTGACAGACGCTTCTGGTGCAAAGTCATGGCCCATCACAACCGCAACTTTCATCCTGATGTACAAAGAACCTACCAACAAAGCAGCCTCTGCTGAAGTTTTGAAATTCTTTGACTACGCATTCAAGGACGGAAAAAAGATGGCGCTGGAATTAGAGTACGTTCCCATGCCTGATGCCACCACCGACTACATTCGTAAGAGCGTTTGGACAAGCATTAACTTGAAGTAATGACGACAGTTTCCCCAAGGCGACATGTGTCGCCTTGGGTTTTTATTTTTGGAGTGTTTATTTAATGAATACCAGCCCAGCAAGCGTCTCCACTGCATATGCCCAGAAAATCAGAGCGCAATATTTGCAGGATTTTGGTTTTGAAAAGCTAACCATGATTTTTGCGGCAACAACGTTGGTTGCTCTGCTAGGAATTATTGTTTCATTGTTTATCAGTGCTTGGCCTGCACTTAAAGAATTTGGCATTCCTTTTTTCTACACTATTGAGTGGGACATCATCAACTCCCAATTTGGTGGGTTAATCGCTATATTCGGCACCGTGGTGACTGCCACCATTGCCATCTTGATTGCGGTTCCTTTGAGTTTTGGCATTGCTGTTTTCTTGACCGAAACCTGTCCCATGCGTTTGCGCAGACCGCTGGGAACCGCCATTGAATTATTGGCCGCTGTGCCATCCATCATTTATGGCATGTTTGGATTGTTCATTTTTGCGCCAATTTTTGCCGACTATGTTCAGCCCGCCATTGCCTCTACCTTGGGACAACTGCCCATTATTGGAGAACTGTTCACAGGTGCATTCAACGGCATTGGTATTTTGGCGGCAGGATTGATTTTGGCGATGATGATTCTTCCCTTTATCGCCTCTGTCATGCGGGACGTGTTTGAAATCGTCCCCCCGATTTTGAAAGAGTCAGCATACGGTCTAGGTTGCACCACATGGGAAGTGGTTACCCATATTGTTCTGCCTTATACCAAAGGTGGTGTTGTGGGTGGTGTGATGCTTGGTCTAGGCCGCGCTCTAGGCGAAACCATGGCAGTCACTTTTGTCATTGGTAATGCGCACAAAATTTCTAGCTCACTTTTCTCACCAGGAAACTCCATTGCATCAACTTTGGCCAATGAGTTTGGCGAAGCTGAGCCAGGTCTGCACTATTCCTCGCTGTTTGCTCTTGGTTTGGCTTTATTTTTGATTACCTTTGTTGTCTTGTCTCTGGCTAAATGGATGCTTATTCGAGCTGAAAACAAAAAAGGTTTTAAAACATGAGCAACCCCAACGCCATGACCTCTGCTACTGACTACCCATCACAACTCAATTCAATCAAGATGCAAACACAAGAAACCATCAATATGTCTTTGTACGCCAGTCGCAAACGAACAAACTTGATTGGTTTGTTCCTGTCTATGAGTGCGATGACCATTGGCCTTGTGTTTTTGCTTTGGATTTTGGCAATTCTCTTCTTCAAGGGGTTCTCTGCCTTCAGTTTGGATTTGTTCTTAAATAAAACCCCAGGTCCTGACTCCGAAAATGGAGGCCTTGGCAACGCCATCATCGGTAGCTTGATGATCGTGGTCTCTTGCACCCTGATCAGCACGCCCATTGGCGTAATGGCGGGCATCTACTTGTCAGAGTATGGACAAAAAAGCAAGTTTTCTGAAATCACACGATTCCTCAATGACATCATGCTCTCGGCCCCATCGATTGTCATTGGCTTATTTGTTTATGCATTGGTGGTTGTGAATGCAAAACATTTTTCCGGCTGGGCTGGAACCTTGGCCTTGACGCTGATTGCCATACCCGTTGTGGTTCGAACCACAGAAAACATGTTGAGCTTGGTGCCGGTCAGCTTGCGCGAGGCTGCATTTGCGCTGGGTGCGCCAAAGTGGAAAGTTTCACTGTCCATTGTTTTGAAAGCGGCCAGAAGCGGTGTCATGACGGGTGTGCTTCTGGCCTTGGCTCGAGTCAGCGGTGAAACTGCGCCATTGTTGTTCACGGCATTGAATAACCCGTTTTTCTCTTCCGATATGAACGCGCCCATGGCCAACTTACCCGTCGTGATTTTCCAATTTGCCATGAGCCCTTACCAAAACTGGGTGGACTTGGCCTGGGGTGGTGCTTTGTTGATCACCTTGTCTGTACTGGGTCTGAACATTTTTGCCAGAACTTTTTTCCGAGAAAAAGTTTCAGTCTAATTTCATGTCCTCTTTCAAATTTATTTAAAAAATCAATCATGCAAACAACTGCCGCTCCAGAAGTTTTATCGCAAAATGTGTTAGAAATTCGAAATTTGAATTTTTATTACGGTTCATTTCACAGCCTTAAAAATATCAATTTAGATATCAAAGAGAACTCTGTCACAGCTTTCATTGGCCCTTCAGGGTGTGGCAAGTCCACATTGCTGCGTGCTTTGAATCGTATGTATGACCTTTACCCAGGACAGCGCGCCGAAGGTCAAATCATGTTCAAAGGTAATAATATTCTTGACTCTAAGCAAGATTTAAATTTACTACGCGCCCGCATTGGTATGGTTTTTCAAAAACCGACACCATTCCCTATGTCCATTTATGACAACATCGCCTTTGGTGTTCGCCTTTATGAAGATTTATCCCGTTCCGAAATGGATGATCGGGTTGAATGGGCTTTGCACAAGGCAGCTATTTGGACTGAGGTCAAGGATAAATTGGGTCAAAGCGGTTTATCTCTTTCAGGTGGACAACAGCAAAGACTGTGTATCGCAAGAGGCATTGCTGTCAAACCTGCAATTTTGTTACTCGACGAGCCTACATCTGCACTCGACCCTATTTCAACAGGCAAGGTTGAGGAGCTTGTGGCCACCCTCAAATCCGAATACACCGTTGTGATCGTGACTCACAATATGCAACAAGCTGCTCGTGTTTCAGACTACACAGCTTATATGTATCTGGGCGATTTGGTCGAATTTGGCGAGACCGAACAAGTCTTCTTCAAGCCCAAGCGCAAAGAAACTGAAGATTACATCACCGGTCGTTTTGGTTGAATTCATTGAAAGTAAATATGCCTGATAAACATTTATCCTCACAATTCGACAACGAACTCAACAGTGTTTCTTCTCGCTTGATGGAAATGGGTGGCCTTGTAGAGTCCCAAATTCAGCAAGCGGTTTATGCACTTTCCCTCTTTGTTGAAAATGTTGCAGATGGGGTGATCGAAAACGAGAACAAGGTCAACACCATGGAAGTTGAAATTGACCGTGAACTCTCCATGATCATTGCCAAACGCCAGCCAACTGCCAATGATTTACGCCTTCTAATGGCAATCTCTAAGGCAACAGCCAACTTAGAGCGAGCTGGGGACGAAGCCGCCAAAATTGCCCGTATGGTCAAGTCGATGATGACGCAAGGCGGCTTTCGCGCTTTGCCCTCATCTGAATTGAGACTGGCAACCGAAATGGCCAGCGATTTGTTGAGAAAATCTTTAGATGCGTTTGCCCGACTCGATACTGCAACTGCAGTGACAATATTGAAAGAGGACGACCTGATTGACAAAGAGTTTGATGGCTTTGTGCGCAAACTTATCACTTACATGATGGAAGATCCCAGAACCATCAGTTCAAGCCTTGATTTGCTGTTTGTTGCTAAAGCCCTGGAGCGAATCGGTGACCATGCCAAAAATATTGCGGAATTGATCATTTACATCGTTAAAGGTGAGGATGTTCGACATGCATCTATGGAGCACATTGAATCCACCATCAAATAACTGTAACTATGCGCCATTTACCTAAAGTTTTGATTGTTGAAGATGAGTCATCTATTGCTGAATTGATCTCGGTCAACTTGCGACACAATGGCATGACGCCCATTTGGGCAGAAGATGGTGAGAGTGCGCAAAGAGAAATCGATGCGGTTTTACCAGATGTCATTTTGTTAGATTGGATGTTGCCAGACCAAAGTGGTGTGATTTGGGCGCGCAAGTGGCGCAATGACGCTCGAACAAAGTCTGTTCCTATTTTGATGCTCACTGCGAAGAGTGCTGAGAATGACAAAGTAACTGGCCTGGATGCAGGTGCTGATGACTACATCACCAAGCCTTTTTCCACCCAAGAATTGCTTGCAAGAATCAGGGCTGTTTTAAGAAGACGAACGCCTGAGCAAGCCACCGATAGCGTCACCATCGGTTGTTTGCACCTTGATGGCGCAACACATCGTGTCACCGTCTTGGACGCTCCCATCAAGATTGGCCCTACCGAATTCAAGCTGCTTAACTTCCTAATGCACCATTCGGAACGTGTTCATACCCGATCACAATTATTGGACAAAGTCTGGGGGGACCACGTCTTCATCGAAGAACGAACTGTTGATGTTCATGTCAAACGCTTGAGAGAAGCATTAGGCGTAGCAGGAATGATGGTTGAAACTGTGCGTGGAACAGGCTACAGACTTACTGGTCAAGTGCAACTAGAAGCAATTACTCAGCCAAGGTAATCCTTAGAAGGACTTAATCTGCGGGCGAGCAGTGCTAGTATCGCCAGACATGATTGCCCGTCTTATTTATTTTTTATTTTTAAACCTTCTGGGTTTTCTACTTGGTTTTTTTATTCCCCATGGCCTAGGCGCTTGGCAGGGTGCTTGTCTAGGCATTTTCATCGTATCAATGTCCCTCTTTCTCATTGATACATGGCGTTCACTTATCTTTCTTGGATGGGTTCGTTCTAACGACCTTCTTAATCCGCGAGATCAATCGGGCATTTTGGGTGAATCTGCTGACCGTCTGAGACGTTTATTTCGGCAAAAAAACCTTGAGTTAACTGCAAGCGAAGAAAACTTGCGACAATTTTTATCCGCGATACAAGCTTCCCCTAATGGCGTTGTTTTGCTTGACACTGAATGGCATATTGTTTGGTCTAACCGGACTGCGTCTCAACATTTGGGTATAGATCCAGAAAAAGATGCCTATCAATTAATTGGTTATTTGCTTCGCAACCCTGTTTTCAGTGCGTATGTGCGTTCGGGACTTTACGAATATGAAATTGTGATTGAGGGGCGTGAGAATCGATCCGATCATCCACAAAAAATTGCAGTTCAGGTGTTTCCCTATGGTGATGGTCGTAAATTACTCTTGTCAAGGGATATCACAGCCCTTGAGCAAGCCGAGGTGATGCGCCGTGATTTTGTGGCCAATGTGTCTCACGAAATTCGGACACCTTTGACAGTTTTGATGGGTTTTGTTGAAACCATGCAAAACTTAAAACTGAGTGATATTGAAATACAAGATTTCTTGAATTTGATGTCGCAGCAAGCACTGCGGATGCAGACCTTGGTACAGGACTTGTTGACCTTGTCCCATCTCGACGGCAGCCCACTGCCCAGTGAGACCGAGTGGCATGATTTTGATTCGCTCTGGCAGAGTTGCTATGAAGAGGCCAATGGCTTAATGCATGTTCTGAACCAAAGGGATGGTTCGAGTCACATACTTCAATTTGATTTGCCCGAAGAATTGCAAGCGCATCAGATCTCGGGTTCCTTGGATGAAATTAAAAGTGCTTTTACCAACCTTGTCAGTAATGCGCTTCGATACACCCCAAGCGGGGGGGCAATAACGGTCTCTTGTTCCCAAAAAATGGAATATTTTGAGTTCAGCGTCAAAGACACAGGTTTTGGTATTTCTCCTGAGCATTTGCCCAGGCTTACCGAACGGTTTTACCGAATTGACCGAAGCAGGTCTCGTGACACAGGTGGGACTGGTTTAGGTCTGGCCATTGTGAAGCATGTGATTCAAAGGCATGGAGGGCACTTACGAATTGAGAGCAAGTTGAATTTCGGTTCATGCTTTACTTTGGAGTTTCCGAACTCAAGGTTCAGGCGCAAATCGACTCAGTTTCATTCGCAATAAAAGCAGCAAAGATAGGCTCACAAAGATCAATGCAGTGCTGCTGGACAACCAAAAAGCCGAAGGTGATTGGTAGAAAAGCCATTCGTATTCATATGCGAGCATAAAACCACCCCCTAAGCCTAATCCCCATAGCATGCAACTGTAAATAATGAAGGGGATAAATACAATTTTCAAACTTCTCAAAACAAAGAAGCACATAGTCTGTATGGCATCAAAAAAATGGTACAGAGCGACGAGGCCAATCAACTCAGAGGTGATTTGGAGCACGCTTGTGTCATTGACATAAATGGAAGCTATTTCCGTTTGCCCAAACCATACAACACCTGCCAATACAAAAGCAATAAACAGTATGAGTTCAAAACCCGAGCGAACACTTTGTTTCATCATTTCAACATTTTGTGCGCCTATCCAATAACTGGCTCTGGCACTTGTCGCAATCGAGAATGACAAAGGCACCATGTAGAGCAGCGCTGCTAAATTGGCGGCTACCTGATGGCTGGCTGCGGCTGAGGTTCCAAGCCTGGCTATGAACAATGCCATCATGGTGAAGGAAGTAACCTCAACAGTCACACTCAAGCCGTTAGGTATCCCCAATCTTGTGATGCGGCCAATATCCTTCAGGTTGGGTGGATAGAGTTTTTTCCAAATCCCATAGGGCTGAAAGAACGCGCTGTTTTTCAGCAGCCAAAGGCTAACAAACAACATGCCGAAGTTGACAATCACGGTTGCCATTGCACATCCTTGCAAGCCCCTAGGCTCCAGTACATCAAACCCAAAAGTTAAAAGTATCGATAACGGAATTTTGACTGCCAAGCCTGCGACTTGAATGTAAGCAACTGTCTTTGGCTTGCCCAAACTTTGACTCAGGCTGCTAAACATCCGAAAAAATAAGGCAGGCGCAAGTGCAACAGCCAAAAGAAAAAGATAGTCAAAAATTACTATGTGTAAATTTTCGGGTACTTTGGTCCAGTGCAATATCAGACCTGGTGACAGCAGAACCGCAATTCCAATGAGACTTAAAATTCCCATTAGATAGATGCCTTGATGGAATAACTTCCCCACTTTTTGATACGACTTGGCTCCATGCAACTCTGCAAGCATGGGTAGCAGTGCCTGCAATACGCCCATCAACGCAACATAAACAGATATGTAAATTGCAGAACTTATTGAAAGGGCTGCAAGGGCATGAGGGTCATACCGTCCTGCGACGATGGTGTCTGTGACGCCAAAGGAGATGACGGCAAGTTGACCAAGCAATACTGTGACAGCGTGTTTGAGTACCGATCGTCTCTCACTCATTTGTCTTGGAAGCGGTTCGTTGGTACATCACAATGTCTTCGCGTTTGTCGGCGGGTCTTCGAATGACACGGAACTTCTTCCAAGATGCCGTATCTAGGGTGGCGGGGGTTTTTTGAAGAGTTGCTGGGTTTGCAATAAGCCATTCGCAGGTTGTTGCAGATTTATTTTTTTCATAATCCACCATTTTTAAATTTGCATGAAAACTCAAGCCGGCAATTTGAGCGCGGTTGAGTCCCAAAGAATACACACAATGAGGTTCATGCACCCATGCTTTCACTTGCATCGCTAACGGTTGATAACTCCGAGCGTAATTGAGCAAAGGCATCCATAACGTCATTAGCAGTACCCAGCACAACAACGCGCCACTGGCCGGAAGGACCAAGCTCTTCCAAATAAACCTTGGGTTTCTACCAAGTCGCCATAGGATCAATTTGCACCATACGGCTGTCATGATCAGCGCTACGACTGTTTGAAGCCAGTTAAATTCAGAGACATAACCTGGCACCAATCTGATGACATTGATAGCAGGTTGTGCTGGCCAACCCGTTTGTAGCGAGATCCACACCACCCAAACAATGACTGCACCACCGGTGAAAAATAGCAAGGTGAACCAATCAATCAGTGCCGCGACGCTTCTCTTTAAGGTGGGCAAAGCGAAAGCAGCCAAACATGCCAACGCTGGAAGAGACAGAAGCAATGTACGTTCCGGATTTTTTGTCGTGATGCTGGCAATCAAAACCACAAAATAGATGAAGACTGGCAAAACCAGGTGCTGTTGCCAGATGTGTTCTCTCCACTGATTTCTCCATGTCCAAAGCGTCCAAGCAGCCAAGGGCCAAGCTGGCCAAGTGAACCAGAGCAGAAGTCGTAGCAAGCCTTTCCACTGTGTGCTTACCTCACTCAGGGTGATCAGTTTCCATTGCCATAGATTTCCCCATGTAGCCAGCGCAATGACGCCCAAGCAACCACATATCAATAGTCCAAGGTGTTCAAACCGAACTTGCGCTTGTTTGACAACCAAATAGGCGATTCCGATGCCAAGCATCAAGGCCAGAAAAGGTGCACCGCTCAAAGTCAGCAGTACCAAAGACAAATCAAGAAGCAAAATAGCAAGTAAAAGATGTGTTCTCACCATCGCAGCAGCACAAAAGAGCAGGGCGGTCATGCAAAGCTGCATCGATAGTGGTGTCGTTTCATGGCTAGGTAGTGCCATGCCCAAACAAGCAATCAGCGCCAGAAGTCCGGCATCTGCGATGGATTTCGCGTAGTCCTCTGGTTTGGCTTCACCACCAAATGCAAAAACAACAGGTTGTGCATGGGGATTTTTGGCCAAAAAATAAATCGCGTACCAAGTGGCAATGAGCGTGAAGAGCAAGCCCGCGATGAAAGGAATTCTTACGGCGGAGTCGGGTGAGATCCAAGGACTGAACAGGCTAATTGCAGCAGCGCCAATAGCATAGGTTAATGGCCCTGAAAGCTCGGGCGATGTAGATGCCATTTCAGGTTGCCACACAGCAGAAAATCCTTGAGAGATCTCCCACATATAGCCAAAAGACGATATGTCTAAGGACTTCCAAGGATCACGGTTGACGAGACCGGTGAAAACATAAACCAAGCATATGCATACCAATGCCCAATGCGGCAGGCGATGCGCCGCAGTTTGAGTCACGATAGCTGGGTTGGGTGTTTTCACATCAATAAGTTTCTACAAAAATTTTAATCAATGAGCGAAGGCAAAAAAAAACAGCCTGAGGTCAGGCTGTTTTTCTATCGCTAACAAGGCTTACTTGGCTGCTGTTTTTCCGTATTTGT
Organism: Betaproteobacteria bacterium; assembly: GCA_009927495.1. Lineage (GTDB taxonomy): Bacteria > Pseudomonadota > Gammaproteobacteria > Burkholderiales > Burkholderiaceae_C > Limnohabitans. The sequence continues at coordinate 16,002 of RFMX01000185.1, read as the reverse complement.
TACGGAATCGTTCAACACGTCCACCCATGGTATCCACAGATTTTTGAGTTCCTGTGTAAAAGGGGTGTGACTCGCTGGAGGTGTCGAGCTTGTACAAAGGCAGTTCACGACCATCGTCCATTTTGATGGTTTCTTTGGTATTCGCGCAGGTGCGGGTCACAAATTTGAAGCCATTGGACAGATCGATAAAACAAACTTCACGGTATTGGGGGTGTATTCCCTGTTTCATAAGTATTCCTTGTGTCGTTACGGCAGCCACACCGGCCACTCCGATGCACTTTTCGCAAAAAAAGCTATTTTAGCTTAGATTTCTTAGCCGCCCCGACGCATCATGTCAAAGAAGTCAACGTTGGTCTTGGTGGATTTCATATTTTTTAGCATCAATTCCATGGATTCGATTTCGTCTAAGTTGTATATGAATTGCCTCAAAATCCTGGACTTCTGAAGAATTTCAGGTGACAGCAATAATTCTTCCTTGCGAGTGCCGCTTCGATTAAGTTGAATGGCTGGGAACACCCTTTTTTCGTACAAACGTCTATCCAAGTGAATTTCACAGTTTCCCGTGCCTTTAAATTCTTCAAAAATGACCTCGTCCATGCGACTACCGGTATCTATCAGGGCGGTAGCAATGATGGTCAAAGATCCACCTTCCTCGACTTTTCGGGCTGCACCAAAAAAGCGTTTGGGGCGCTGCAAGGCGTTGGAGTCAACACCACCAGACAAGACTTTCCCTGAACTGGGCACCACGTTGTTGTAGGCCCTCGCAAGTCGAGTGATCGAATCGAGCAAGATGACCACGTCTTTTTTCAACTCAACAAGGCGCTTGGCTCGCTCAATCACCATTTCAGCCACATGAACGTGTCTTGCTGCAGGTTCGTCAAATGTTGATGCAATCACTTCGCCTTTGACACTGCGCTGCATTTCTGTGACTTCTTCGGGACGCTCATCAACCAACAAAACCATGACATGGCTGTCTGGATAATTGGCGGTAATGGCATGGGCAATATGCTGCATCATGACCGTTTTGCCGCTCTTTGGAGGCGCTACCAAAAGCGCTCTTTGACCTTTACCAATGGGGGCAATGATGTCAATGATGCGCCCCGTGATGTTCTCTTCACCCTTCATATCACGCTCTAAGCGCATTTGTTCTTTAGGAAACAGAGGCGTCAAGTTTTCAAACATGACTTTGTGCTTGTTGTTTTCAGGAAGGTCGCCATTGACTTGATCAAGCTTTGTCAGCGCGAAATAACGCTCACCATCCTTAGGAATGCGCACCTCACCTTCGATCATGTCGCCTGTGTGCAGGTTGAACCGTCTGACTTGGCTGGGGCTGATGTAAATGTCGTCAGTACTTGCTGTGTAACTGGTGTCGGGGCTGCGTAAAAAGCCAAATCCATCGGGCAGGATTTCCAGTACCCCATCGGCAAAAACTTGCTCGCCTGCACGGGCCCTTTTTTTAATGATGGCAAACATTAACTCCTGCTTGCGCATCCGTCCCGTATTTTCAATTTCAAGCTCTTCAGCTTGCTTTAATACTTCCGACACATGCAGTGCCTTGAGTTCGTTCAGGTGCATAGGGGTACTCCAAGTGGGGAGTGATGATAGCTATCGAGGGGGAGGGAACAAGACCAGTCCTATGGAGAGTCTTGGATTAGTCAGGCGAAGGGCTTGGGGCGCAAATCGCTGAAAGTGAGTGAATTATGACAGGAAAACAGCTCAAGCCAACTGCTGGTCAATAAATTCAGTCAATTGAGCTTTGCTTAAGGAACCCACCTTGGTGGCTGCGAGTTGTCCATTTTTAAAAATCATGAGGGTCGGGATACCTCTGATACCAAATTTGGAGGGGATATCTTTGTTCTCATCAACATTCAACTTGGTTATCTGAAGCTTACCTTGGTAAGTCGTGGCGGCCTCATCCAAAGCCGGCGCAATCATTTTGCAGGGGCCGCACCATTCAGCCCAAAAGTCAACCAAAACAGGCTGGTCTGATTGAAGAACCACGCTTTCAAAGGTGGTGTCAGAAATATGCTGGATGAGTTCGCTAGCCATGGAAATGTCCTTCGTTTTGAGTGATTTTAGAATAAATTGGGTAAGCTCGGTGATTACGCAGTTTCGAGAGATTTGGTCTCTAGAATAGCTTTACTTATGTTTGTACATCTCCGACTCCACACTGAATACTCTGTCGCAGATGGTACTTGCAGAATTGACGATGTGGTCAAACGTGCAGTTGAATTCTCCCAGCCTGCTTTGGCCATCACTGATATACATAATTTGTTCGGCGCGGTTAAGTTCTATACCGCCAACAGACAATCAGGCATTCAACCGATTATTGGCGCCGAAGTTCATTTGTCTTTGGCTGATTCCACTTTAAGTGCTTCAAATTCAAAAATTTTACTTTTGGCCCAATCGCACAAGGGCTACTTGAACTTATGTGAATTGCTCACGCGTTCATGGATTCAACAAGATGCGAAATCTCATCAACCCACGGTTAAATGGACTTGGTTGAAAGAGTTATCTGAGGGTTTGATTTTTTTATCGGGTGGGCAACTCGGCCACATTGGCCAACATTTATTGCTGGGCAATGAAGAGCAGGCTGAAAAAATTTGTGCCGACTTGGCAGGCATTTTTCCCAATCGTTTTTATTTGGAGTTGCAAAGAGCGGGCCGGCTTGATGAAGAGCGTTACATAGCTCATGCTGTAGCCTTGGCTTCGCGCTTGAAACTCCCAGTCGTTGCTACCCACCCGATTCAATTTTTAGAGCCCCTAGACTATGAAGCCCACGAAGCCAGAGTCTGCATAGCCCAAGGCGAAATTCTCGGCAATGCCAAGCGTACAAGAATGTTTACGCGTGAGCAGTACTATAAAAGTCCGGAGGAAATGGAGGCTTTGTTTGCCGATATTCCCAGCGCAATCACCAACAGTGTGAATATTGCAAAACGCTGTCACTTGCAACTCACCTTAGGTAAGCCACAACTTCCAGAGTACCCAACTCCTATTGAAGATGGCCAAAGAATTCCCATCGATGTTTATTTCAGACAAGTTTCTCAGACTGGCCTGTCCGAAAGATTGACCAAACTTTTTCCAGACACGAAGCAGCGGATTGAAGTTCAAACACATTATGAGTCAAGGCTTGAGTTTGAAATTCAAACCATCTTAAAGATGGGTTTTCCAGGGTATTTTTTAATTGTCAGTGACTTCATCAATTGGGCCAAGAACAATGGATGCCCAGTTGGGCCGGGAAGGGGGTCGGGTGCAGGCTCGCTAGTTGCATTTGCACTCAAAATCACAGACCTTGACCCTTTGAAATATGGTTTGCTTTTCGAGCGATTTCTCAACCCAGAGCGCGTGTCCATGCCCGACTTTGATATTGACTTTTGTCAAACAAACAGGGACCGTGTGATTGACTACGTTAAAGAAAAATACGGCAGAGAGGCTGTAAGCCAAATCGTAACTTTCGGCACGATGGCTGCAAGAGCAGCCATACGCGATGTAGGTCGAACCCTAGACATGAGTTACACATTTTGTGATGGTCTATCTAAACTCATCCCAAATAAGCCTGGTCAACATATAACGATTGCTTTGGCCATGGAGCAAGAGCCACTTTTAGCTCAGCGTTATGATAGTGAGGACGAGGTAAAGATACTTCTTAATCTCGCTCAAAATCTTGAGGGCTTAACCCGAAATGTGGGTATGCATGCTGGTGGCGTGCTCATTGCGCCAGGCAAACTGACAGACTTTTGCCCTCTTTATCAACAGTCTGGAAGTCCTGCGTCTGTGAGTCAATTCGACAAAGACGATGTAGAAGCGGTGGGTTTGGTTAAGTTTGACTTCTTGGGCTTGGCAACATTAACCATCTTAGAAAACGCCAAGAATCTAATTGTGAAAAAAGATGGGGTGCCAAGTCATTGGTCATTGGATGACATACCTCTGGACGACACAAGCACTTTTAAATTGTTTGCAGAGGGAAGAACCGAAGCCGTATTCCAATTTGAGAGCCGGGGTATGCAGGCCATGCTCAAAGATGCAAAGCCTTCGCGGCTTGAAGATCTGATTATCTTGAATGCGCTTTTCAGACCAGGCCCCATGGCGCTTATACCTAGTTTTGTGGCACGTAAACACGGCCGTGAGCCTGTTGTTTACCCTCATCCCTTGGTCGCTGACGTGCTAGCGGAAACCTATGGAATCATGGTTTACCAAGAACAGGTGATGCAAACAGCGCAAATACTGGGTGGCTATAGCTTGGGTGGCGCTGATTTATTGCGCAGAGCCATGGGCAAGAAAAAAGCAGACGAAATGGCATTGCACCGATCTGTATTTCGTCAAGGGGCAGAAAAACAAAGCATATCTACAGATCAAGCCGATGCCATTTTCGATTTAATGGAGGAGTTTGCAGGTTACGGTTTCAACAAATCGCACGCAGCTGCCTACTCACTGTTGGCATACCAAACAGCATGGATCAAAGTACACCATACCGCTGAGTTTTTTTGCGCCAACATGACCGTTGAAATGGGGGATACAGATAAGCTCAAAATTCTTTTTGATGACGCAGTTTCATTTGGGGTTACTTTTGAAAGCCCTAACGTGAATGCTGGAGAATTTGTGTTTATCCCCCTTTCAACCACATCAATTCGTTATGGATTGGGGGCGATCAAAGGCACTGGTCAATTGGCCATTTCGGAAATTATTGAAGTACGTCGCGAAGGTGGAAACTTCACCAGCCTATTTGATTTTTGTGCTCGAGTTGACAGATCTAAAGTTAACAAGCGAACAGTTGAGGCGCTCATTAAGTCTGGCGCCTTTGACTGCATTTCTTTAGACAGATCTTCTGTTTTGTCCTCGGTTGATTTGGCCTGGGACTATGCACAATCGCAAGCCAACAATCTGCATCAAGTTGGGCTGTTTGATACTGGACATGGAGCGCATTCAGAGGAGCCTCTCATGAGAGTATCGACGCCTTGGACCATACGAGAGCGTTTGACCCATGAGAAGTCTGCGCTAGGTTTTCATTTGTCTGGACACTTGTTTGAAGAATATGCCGCGGAAGTCAGAAAATTCATCAAGAGACCGTTAAGTGAACTGACTGAAACCAAAGACTCGCAATGGGTTGTAGGCATGGTCAAAAACTATCGATTCATCAACACATCGCGTGGCAAGTTGTACATTTTCGAGATTGACGATATGAGCGATGTCTTCGAACTTAGTGCGGATGAACATATTTTCAATGCCAACAGACACAATATAGTGGAAGATCAACTCTTGGTTGCGCAGGTCAAAGTTCAAGCAGACAGAAGGGATCCAACACAACTGCGATTGAGCCTGATCCAGTCCCTGTCCCTTAAAGAGGCGAGATGTCGATTTGGCAAATATCTTCAGTGCAATCTTCGAGAAAACATTCAAGAACTAGAAGAAATTATTCGAAAAGAGCATGTGCACCATCAAGATACCAATGCGGATTTTCAATCTGGGAACACGGTCAAAGGACTTGGTATTCGTGTCGTTTTTCAATTGAAGCACTGCGAAGCTGAAATTGCTTTAGGAGATAAGATGATGTTCATCCCCTCTGAGGAGGCAGTCCAAAAACTGGTTAATGGTCCGCTTCAAGGCAAAGCATTTATTGCTTACGACTGAACCAATGTTTTTTAGCATCCCCAACATCATGACTTGGACGCGCATCGCGGCCATTCCTTTCATCGTCTTTATTTTCGATGTGCCCTTAGACCTCGAAACAAAAAATACAATTGCCACCGTGCTGTTCATACTGTTTGCTATCACAGACTGGTTGGATGGCTATTTGGCAAGAAGATTAAATCAGACGTCCGCTTTCGGTGCATTTTTAGACCCGGTTGCTGATAAATTTTTGGTATGTGCGAGCTTGCTTGTGCTGGTCGATTTGGGGCGGGTTGATGTCATTGTTGCGTTGCTGATCATCGGTCGGGAAATCGCCATTTCTTCACTTAGAGAGTGGATGGCGCTGATTGGAGCCGCAAAAAGTGTTGCTGTTAATTTGCTGGGTAAGCTCAAGACAACATTTCAAATGGTTGCCATCCCTTTTCTATTGTTTGATGGAACCTTATGGGGTTGGCTCGACACCGGAATTTGGGGGACTGTACTGATTTGGCTTGCTGCATTTTTGACCATTTGGTCAATGTTTTATTATCTGAAAAAAGCTGTTCCGCATATTCGGGCTGCTATGAAGTAATTTGCAGGGGCTGATGCTTGTCAAAAAAACGAATTGCAGTCATAGCAGGTGATGGGATTGGGCAAGAGGTCATGCCTGAAGGTTTGCGAGTCTTGGAAACAGTGGCTTCGCGTTTAACATTCCCTTAGCGTTTAATATGTTTGATTTTGCATGCTGGCCTTACTATGAAAAGCATGGAAAGATGATGCCAGATAACTGGCGAGATCTGTTATCGGGGCACGATGCTATTTTCTTTGGCGCTGTTGGTTGGCCTGAAAAAATTCCTGACCACATTTCTTTGTGGAACTCTCTCTTGCTATTCAGACGTGAGTTTGATCAGTACATCAATCTTCGGCCTGCCAAGCTCATGCCAGGTGTGATCGCCCCCGTGGTTCGCCCCGATGGTTCGCCCAGAATGCCTGGTGAGATTGATATGTATATTGTTAGAGAGAACACTGAAGGAGAGTATTCAAGTATCGGTGGTCGAATGTTCGAAGGAACCCCTAGAGAAATTGTCATGCAAGAAACTGTGATGACCAGGGTTGGCGTTGACCGCGTCTTAAAATTCGCTTTTGAATTAGCCCAGTCAAGACCCAAAAAACACCTGACAAGCGCCACAAAATCCAATGGTATTGCCATCACGATGCCATATTGGGATGAGCGCGTTGTTGCGATGTCAAAAAACTTCCCAAATGTCCGTATGGATAAATTTCATATTGATATTTTGACTGCCCATTTTGTTCAGCGCCCTGATTTCTTTGACGTTGTGGTTGCCAGTAATTTGTTTGGTGATATCTTGAGTGATCTTGGACCGGCTTGTACTGGCACCATAGCAATTGCCCCAAGCGCAAACATTAACCCAGTAAAGACATTTCCCTCATTATTTGAGCCGGTACACGGCTCAGCACCTGATATTGCTGGGAAAGGAATCGCTAATCCTATTGGTCAAATTTGGAGTGCGGCTATGATGCTTGAGTTCTTGGGCTTTCGAGAGGCTCACGATAAAGTTGTCAGAGCAATAGAAGCATGCTTAGATCCATCAAATCAGGGGCCACGCACCCCCGACCTGGGTGGCAATGCAAGTTGTGAGGATGTAGGTCGTGCTATTAAAGGGTATCTAGAGGAGGTTTAGCAGTACAGCCATGGTCGGCGAACAAAATAAAACCTACTAGAATACAAAAGCGCGGGAATCTCCACGCAACCATCTTGCCTTACTTAACCCAACAATCACACCTGATGTCAAGGGGACTTTTGTGAATAAAACTGAATTGATCGAACACATCGCGGCTGATGCCGATATTTCTAAAGCTGCTGCTACTCGGGCACTGGAATCTGCTTTAGACACCATTACTTCTGCATTGAAAAAAGGTGATGCAGTCTCTTTGGTAGGCTTTGGTACTTTTGAAGTATCTCACCGCGAAGAACGTAATGGCCGTAACCCAGCTACTGGCGCATCTATCACCATCAAGGCTTCCAAGGCTCCAAAGTTTCGAGCAGGAAAAGCATTGAAGGATGCTTTAAACTAAATGGTTAAGGTTGGGTGCTTAGCTCAGTTGGTAGAGCGGCGCCCTTACAAGGCGTAGGTCGGCGGTTCGAGCCCGTCAGCACCCACCAATCTTTTAAAGGCGAACTTGGGTTCGCCTTTCTTATCATCAGAGTCTATCTATGTTCGAATATATTCAGCGCAACAAAAAAATCATGCATGGCCTGCTGATTATTTTGATACTTCCCGCCTTTGTGTTCTTTGGCGTAGATGGATACAAACGATTTAATGACAAAGGTGCCAAAGCGGCCTCAGTTGATGGACGTGAAATCACTGTAGCTGAATGGGATCAAGCCCATAAGACAGAAGTCGATCGAATGGCAGCTTCCATGCCAGGCATGGATGTCGCCATGTTCGATACACCTGCCATGAAGTTCATGGCCCTTGAAAGAATCATTCGTTCAAAGGTTTTGGAAGCCAGTGCCGCTAAATTGAACATAAAAATTTCAGATCAAAAGTTAGCAAAGGCTATAGGTGAAGTTGATTCATTTGCCTCTCTAAAGAATGCCGATGGGTCCTTTGACATTGAAAAATACAAAGCTTTTCTGAATGCGCAGGGTATGACCCCAGAAATCTTTGAATCGCGTGTTAGATCTGATTTATCTGTCAGACAAGTCATTGGCGGTGTTGGTTCCAGCAGTTTTTCCCCGCCATCCCAAGCTGCTACAACTCTCAATGCCTTTTTGCAGCAACGGGAAATTCAAGTGGCTATTTTTTCAGCTTCTGATTACTTGGATTCCGCAAAACCTAGCGACGAAGACATTAAAAACTACTTCACTGAGCATGCCAAGGAATACCAAACGTCTGAGACTGTCGATATTGAGTATGTCGTTTTGGACCTTCCAACTGTTGAAAAAACTATCTCGGTGTCTGAATCCGACTTAAAGACTTATTTTGAACAAAATCAAAATTTGCTTAACGCCAAAGAAGAGCGACGTGCCAGTCATATTCTGATTTCTGCAGCCAAAGATGCCAGTGCAGCTGACAAAAAGCTCGCACTTGAAAAGGCGCAAACTCTTCTCGTCAGTCTTCGTAAATCACCTGAATCATTTGCTGAGTTGGCCGTCAAAAATTCTCAAGATCCAGGTTCAGCCGCCAAAGGAGGGGACCTGGATTTTTTCGCTCGTGGTGCGATGGTGAAGCCTTTTGAAGATGTTGCTTTCTCACTGAAAAAAGGCGAAATTAGTGACGTTGTCGAAACTGAATTTGGATTTCACCTCATTCGCCTGACTGATATCAAGACCTCTGCCAAAGCATCTTTCCAAGAAGCAAAAGCTTCTCTTGAGCAAGATTTAAAACGCGACCTTGCCAAGAAAAAATATGCTGAATTTGCGGATCAATTTTCGAATATGGTGTATGAGCAGTCCGACAGTTTGAAGCCTATAGCTCAGAAGTTGAAATTGGATATTCAAGTCGCAAGAGACATTACAAAACAATCTGCAAGCGGGGCTAAAGCACCTTGGTCAAACCCTAAGCTTTTGCAGGCTATTTTCAGTGCGGATGCTATAGAAAAAAAGAACAATACTGAAGCAATTGAAACAGCTGTCAATCAGCTTGTTTCGGCCAGAGTAGTTGCTCATAAGCCTGCAGCCAGTCTTCAAATTGAAGATATCAAACCAATGCTTATCCAAGCAGTTTTGTCGCAAAAATCTTTAGAGCTGGCAAAAAAAGAGGGCAAAGAAAATCTTGCCTCTTGGCAAAAGGACATGGCATTGGCAAAACTGCAAGTGCCTGTTGTGATTTCTCGTGAGCAAACACAAAAGCTGCCAACAGCTTTGGTTGAGGCTGCCATGCGGACTGATGCATCTAAGCTACCCTTATTGGTGGGCGTGGATTTAGGCGCCAAAGGTTACGGTGTCATAAAAATCAACTCAGTTTTGGCTCCACTTCCTGTCGCAGACCGCAAAGACTCTGTTTCAAAATACGCGAAGGCTTGGACTGCAGCAGAAAGTATGGCTTATTATGGTTTTTTGAAGAGCTTATTTAAAGTTGAGTACGTAACCGAAAAACCTTCCTCTCCTAACCTTTTGAAGCAGCCTTGATTTCTTTAGTTGCATCAAGTCTTATAATCTTTCATCAATGGTGGCTGTAGCTCAGTTGGTAGAGTCCAGGATTGTGATTCCTGTTGTCGCGGGTTCGAGTCCCGTCAGCCACCCCACTTTTTCTCCCATTTCACTGGAGTATTTCTATGGCTGGCTTACTCTCTGATATTGATCCCGATGGTCTTTTAGAATTTTCTGTTGTTTATACAGACAGAGCACTGAACCACATGTCCCAGAAATTTCAAGGGGTCATGAAGGATATTTCTTCCATATTAAAAGAGGTTTATCAAGCTCCCTCTGCTGTATTGGTTCCTGGAAGTGGCACTTTTGGAATGGAAGCTGTGGCAAGGCAGTTTGCGCATGGTCAAAAGGTCATGGTCATTCGCAATGGCTGGTTTAGTTATCGCTGGTCACAAATTTTCGATATGGGCCAAATTCCCGCCGAATCTGTTGTTATTAAAGCTCGCCAGTTAGATTCGAATGATCCACAATCTTCATGGATTCCTGCACCGATTGAAGAGGTTGTTGCCGCTATTGCATTTCACAAGCCAGCGGTTGTTTTTGCGCCCCATGTTGAAACATCAGCTGGCATGATCCTGCCTGATGATTACCTGCGGTCTGTTTCAGATGCTGTTCACCAAGTGGGCGGTTTGCTGGTTTTAGACTGTATTGCCTCTGGCGCGATGTGGGTCAATATGGCTTCTACTGGCGTGGATGTACTTGTAACTGCCCCTCAAAAAGGCTGGAGTGGTTCCCCCTGCTGTGCCATGGTCATGCTCAGCGAGCGTGCCAGAAAGCATATCGACAGTACTCAAAGTTCTAGTTTTGCATGTGATCTGAAAAAATGGCTTCAAATCATGGAAGGCTATGAAAAGGGTACTCACTCTTATCACACCACCATGCCTACCGATGCGCTATCCCGTTTGCGTGAGGTCATGCAAGAGACGAAGACCTATGGTTTTGCAAAGGTCCGTCAAGAGCAAATAGATTTAGGCTCACGAGTCCGAGATCTCTTAGAAAGTCGCGGCCTTGTCAGTGTTGCTGCTGATGGATTTAAAGCTCCTGGCGTGGTTGTCAGTTACACAACAGACCCCGAGATCCAAAACAGTAAAAAGTTTTTGGCTTTAGGCCTTCAAACTGCGGCCGGTGTTCCGTTGCAATGTGATGAGCGACCAGACTTTATGAGTTTTAGGATTGGTTTATTCGGTCTAGAAAAACTTCACAATATTGACAGAAGCGTTGCGCAGCTTGAGACAGCGCTGACCAAACTGGGTTTCACTGAAAAACTGCCTGTTGCTGCCTAAGCCCTAGGACTCCAGCATCATGGGTATCTGGATTGAACTGGGCATTTTTCTTCTGGTTTTCGTCTTTGCTTATTTTCAACTTAAAGAACTCAAGCAGGAAAAGTTAAAACGAGAAAAAGAGGAATTTAATTCTTCTGAGCCCAAGCAATAAAAAACCGCGCCATGTCATACTTGACGCGGTTTTTTGTTGGATAAAACAGTTTAGAACTTAAAGTCCACCATTTTGTTGCGCAACCATCATGTAAAGCATGGTAATTGAAAGCAGGGTGTTGATACGTGAGGTCAACATCGCTGTTCTGGCCGCCTTGGCTTTTTCAGCAGGCTCGACAACAACCATGCCTAAGGCCTTTTTCTGGTTAGGCCAAATGATGAACCAAACATTGAAGGCCATGATCAGCGCAATCCACATCCCGATACCGATGGCTGCGAATGGAACTTGAAGCGTCAGGGCAAGCAGAAGGTATTTCTGCATCCAAGCCAAGAGTAAACCAGTGATTACAGTCGCTAGTGCACCATAACGAAACCAAAACAAGGCAGTAGGGGCAATAACTTTGCTGATGGCTGGTTTTTGCTCGTCAGGAATGCTGGCCATGGATGGGATTTGAACGAAGTTGAAATACCAAAGCAAGCCAATCCACATAATGCCAGAGACAACATGAAGCCATCTCATCACAAACGTTCCCCAAGCATGACCAAACTGTATCGGCTGGCCAGAGACAGACGAAGCTATCAAAATAACCAAAATCAATAAAACTAAACCTGCGAACAGAGTTTTATAAAGGGATTGCAAAATTTGACTCATTGAGCACCTTAGAAGTTGAACAAAACATAACTAGCAAGAAAGCATTGTCTCAAGAAGAGATTTTGCCATTATTTCGCTCTGACAGTTTAGTTGACAAGTACCAACTTGCCCATGACCTCACGCGAACCCATTCGCGAATAGGCCTGAGGTAGATTTTCCATATTGACGGTCGAGTCAATAGGCGGTTTTATTTTCCCACTTCCGTACCATTCCAGTAGAGTTGCCATCATTTCGGCATTTGCTTTGGGTTCTCTTTTCGCGAAATCTCCCCAAAAAACGCCAACGATAGATGCGCCTTTCAAAAGTGCCAAATTCAAGGGCAAAGATGGGATCGGACCAGCAGCAAAACCGACCACCAAATACCTACCTCGCCAAGCAATGGATCTGAATGCAGGTTCTGCAAAATCTCCGCCAACGGGGTCGTATATGACGTCAGGTCCCTTGCCTTGCGTTAATAATTTAATTTGATCGCGCAAGTTGTCTTGGCTGTAGTTGATGACTTCATCTGCGCCTAATTTTTTGCAAAGATCACATTTGGCTTGCGTGGATGCTGCCGCGATGACTCTGGCCCCCATTGCTTTTGCGATTTGAATAGCGGCTGACCCTACGCCACCTGCTGCTCCGAGCACCAAAACCGTTTCACCTACCTTGAGTTCTGCGCGATCAACCAAGGCATGGTAAGAAGTTGCATAAATCATGATGAAAGCTGCGGCATCCACCATGGGAAATTGAGGGGGAAGTGGCACGCACAGTTTGGCAGGGGCTAAAGTGTGTGTGCCAAATCCTCCAGTGCCAGATAGGCATGCCACCGATTGACCAACAGTCAGATGCTTAACTTCAGATCCTATTGCTTGAATAACACCAGCGTACTCTGAACCAGGAACAAATGGCAGACTAGGCTTCATTTGGTACTTGTTTTGAACAATTAAAATATCAGGAAAATTTAAACTTGCTGCTTTAATTTCAATGAGCACTTCGTCAGGGCCAGGTTGGGGCGTAGGCAACTCTGCCCACTTAAGGGCTTCTACACCAACGGGGTTCTCGCATAGCCAAACTTTCATGGTGATCTTTCTTTAAGTGATATGGAATTCATTTTATGTAAACCACAAATAGGGTTAAAAAGGACTTTTTTCATCTGTAAGCTCAAACCCTACAATGACACTTTATGGAAAACCGCATGAAAATTCTTATTTCCAATGATGATGGTTACCAAGCGCTTGGCATTATCGCTTTGTATGAAGCATTGAAGGATATTGCCCAAGTTGAGGTGGTTGCACCTGAACAAAATAACAGCGCTAAATCTAATGCGTTAACGTTGCATTCACCCATCTATATTCGCACTGCCAGCAATGGTTTTAGATACGTCACAGGTACTCCGGCTGATTGCGTTCATATTGCCTTGACTGGCTTACTTGGTTACAAACCCGACTTGGTCGTCTCTGGCATCAATAACGGTGCCAATATGGGAGACGATACGATCTACTCTGGCACTGTTGGCGCTGCTATGGAGGGCTATTTGATGGGTGTTCCAGCCATCGCGTTCTCCCAAGTCGACAGGGATTGGGTGCGTATTCAGGATGCTGCTGCGTACGCAAAACATTTGGTTCACACTTTAATGTCATCTCATCAAGCTAACGAATCACCTTGGCTTTTGAATGTCAATATTCCTAACTTGCCTGTAGCGCAATTAGGGTCGCCCAAAGTCTGCCGTTTAGGGCGTCGGCACCCTGCGCAGCGCGTCATCACACAGGAAAGTCCGCGTGGCGAGACCATGTACTGGATCGGTGGTGCAGGTCCTGCCCGCGATGAAGCGCATGACACTGACTTTTTTGCAACATCCCAAGGCCATGTTTCGATTACTCCTCTTCAAGTGGATTTGACTGAGCATGATCAATTGGCTCATTGGCGGGCCGAATCTTCCAACTGGAAAAAACTTGTATGAAGCAAAAGCCCAGCTTTCCTGCAAAGGTTGATGGGCTAGCGCCGAAAAAAGTCCATCTTGCCAAAGGCGCTGCTCACTTTACTGGATCCGCCAAGTCATCTGCTCTAGATCCATTTGCAGCTTTGGCGTCTGGTGTGGGCTTAGACTCGACAAAAGTTCGGGAAAGTATGGTTCAAAAATTGGCTCAACAAGGTGTGCAGGATGAGATGTTGTTGAGAGCTTTTTCTTGCATTGAAAGGCATAAATTCATAGATACAGCTTTGGCGAATCAAGCTTATGAAGACACCAGTTTGCCCATAGGTTTTGGGCAAACGATTTCCAAACCTAATGTCATTGGAAGAATGATTGAGCTTTTGCGGCAAGGCAAAAACTTGATGATCACAGGCAAGCTCTCTAGGGTCCTTGAAATTGGCACGGGCTGTGGATACCAAGCGGCAATTTTGGGTCAAGTTTCTAAAGAGGTCTACAGCATCGAACGTATTCAGGGTCTTTATGAAAAAGCCAAGGAAAATTTGAGGCCAATGCGTTTCCCCAATATTCATTTGATCTTAGGGGATGGAATGTTGGGTTTTGCCCAGGGAGCCCCTTATGCGGGGATTATTTCAGCTGCTGGAGGAGAAAATATCCCAACCGCATGGCTCGATCAGCTTGCCGTAGGTGGTCGTTTAGTAGCTCCTATTTCAAATGAGCAGGGCTCACAAGTCTTGGTTGTCATCGATAAATTTGAAAACAGTTACAAGCGATCTTTTTTGGAGCCCGTAAATTTTGTTCCCTTACTTTCTGGTGTAGCTTGAGGTTTATGTATACATATTTTTTTTCCTTTCCGGCTCTTCGTTTCACAGCCTTCTTAACTTTAATTTTTGTTTCTGGTTGTGTTGGATTTGGTAGAAGTGTTCCCGCGCCTGTTGAAGAAAGGAATGTGGGTAAAGCCAAGTCAACCTCAGCTCCCCCCCCGCCTAAAAATACACCTCCAGCGGTAAGCCCTTCTGAGCCGACCAAAGCAGCGTCTATGGCCGAACCGAACAAGCCAGGTTACTACACGGTTAAGCCTGGGGACACCTTGATCCGCATAGGCTTGGACCACGGTCAAAATTGGCGAGACATTATTCGCTGGAATAATATAGAGAATCCAAATGTTATCGAAGTTGGTCAGGTCTTAAAAATTACACCGCCCGCAGCAGATCCAAGTCAAGAAGTAGCTGTAGCCAAGCCTGTTCAACTAGGAACAGTTACCAATACGACCGAGGAGAAAAAAAATACACCTGCGGCTGAGCAGCCTTCAGCTAACTCAGTGAGAAACGAAGGCTCTGATGACTCCTTTCAGTTGATTTGGCCAGCGCAAGGACCGGTTAGCTCAAGTTTTGATGACTCCAAAAACAAGGGTATTGATATTTCGGGAAAAACTGGCGACCCTGTTTTAGCTGCAGCAGATGGAAAGGTTGTGTATTCCGGCGCTGGTTTGAGAGGCTATGGAAACCTCATTATTGTCAAGCACAGCAATACTTATTTGACCGCATATGCTCATAACCAGACCTTGCTGGTCAGAGAAGATCAGTCTGTCAAAAAAGGACAAAAAATTGCAGAGATGGGTAATTCGGACTCCGAGCAGGTCAAGTTGCATTTTGAGCTAAGACGAATGGGTAAACCGGTGGATCCCGTGAAGTTTTTGCCTCAACGCTAATTTTTGAATGACTCAGAATATTCCTTCCGGCGAGAGTCCTACGTTCGCCCCCAAAGAGCAGCCATTGCCTTTATTGATTGAGTCGCTTGACCTAGATGCCCAAGGAATAGCCCATAAAGCCGATGGCAAAGTGGTTTTTGTTGAAGGTGCTTTGCCTTTTGAGTTGGTGAATGTGAATGTTCACAGAAAAAAAAATAACTGGGAATCAGGTACCCTAAGTCTGATTCATAAGGAATCGTCGCAGCGGGTTAAGCCACAATGCATTTACTTCGGTTTACATTCAGGTGCCTGCGGTGGTTGCAAGATGCAACACCTTACCCCTGATGCGCAAGTCGCGATCAAGCAACGTGTTATTGAGGACAATCTTTGGCATTTAGGCAAGGTCAAGCCTGAGTTCATCTTAAGACCGATTCATGGTTTGGATTGGTTCTATCGTTACAGAGCAAGGCTTTCAGTTCGCTACGTTAGAAAAAAAGAGAAAGTACTGATCGGCTTTCACGAGCGTAAAAG
>RFMX01000321.1 GCA_009927495.1 Betaproteobacteria bacterium | reverse complement strand
GGATTACACCGAACTGGATGCGGCCTCCAACCGCGGCGTGGACGAGGTACAGCAGTTGCTTGAGCAAGCCGCTTACAAGCCGGTGCAAGGGCGCTTCAAGGTCTTCATGATTGACGAGGTGCATATGCTGAGCAACACCGCGTTCAATGCCATGCTGAAAACCTTGGAAGAGCCGCCTGAATATTTGAAATTTGTGCTGGCCACCACCGACCCGCACAAAGTACCTGTCACGGTCTTGTCCCGTTGCTTGCAGTTCAATTTACGTCCCATGGCGCCTGAGACCATTGTCGAGCACCTGACGCAGGTGTTGACCGATGAAAAAGTACACGCCGATGTGCAATCCCTGCGCTTGCTCGCTCGTGCAGCACGCGGCTCTATGCGCGACGCTTTGTCACTCACCGACCAAGCCATCGCGTTTGGTAACGGCGCTTTGGCTGAAGCGGTGGTTCGGGATATGTTGGGCAGCGTAGACCGCAGCCATGTGTTCACCTTGATCGAGGCCTTGGCCCATGGCGATGGTGCTTTGGTGGTGCAAACCTGCGAGTCACTGCGTCATTTAGGCTTGTCTGCCAGTTCCTTGTTGGAAGAAATGGGCATGGTGTTGCAGCGCATGGCGGTTCACCAAGCCACAGCGCAAACCGCTGCCAGCGATGACCCAGATCCTGATATGCAGCGCATCGCTGATTTATCCCACTTGATGCCTGCTGACGAAACCCAGTTGCTCTACAGCATTTGCTTGCATGGTCGCGCCGATTTAGGCTTGGCACCTGATGAGTACGCTGCACTGACCATGGTGTTGTTGCGTTTGCTGGCCTTCAAGCCAGTCCAGGCCGAGGCTGAAAAAAAAACTCTGAAAACAGCACCTGAGCCTGTCAAAGCCACCCTGCCAACCAGCGGTTCAGATTTGGGGGAGCAGTGGTTATCTGTGGTGCAAGATATGGTCAAAGCCCAATTAGTTCAAGCCATGACCCGCGAGTTAGCCATGCAATCGCAGCTGATGGCGCAAGCCGATGGCGTGTGGCATTTGCAAGTTGAAAGTGAATCTCTCAACAGTGCCAGCAACCGCGAGCGACTTCAGTTGGCGTTGCAATCCCTTGGCCATGCGGTGACGCTGCAAGTGGCGCAAGGTCCTGTGCAAGATTCGCCAGCACGGCGCATCACAGCGCTTCAACAGCAACGCATGGCACAAGCCGAAGCAGATATCCTCAACCACCCAAGCGTTCAACGCCTGATCAATGAATACGACGCCAAGATCATTCCTGGCACTTTGCGACTTCTCGACCACTGAAAGACCATTATGTTTAACAAAGGACAACTCGCAGGCCTGATGAAACAAGCCCAAGCCATGCAAGAAAACCTGAAGAAAGCCCAAGAAGAATTGGCTTTCATCGAGGTCACCGGCGAAGCCGGTTCGGGCATGGTGCAAATCCTCATGACCTGCAAACACCAAGTCAAGCGCGTCACCATCGATCCCAGTTTGATGAACGACGACAAAGACATGCTCGAGGACTTGATTGCCGCGGCCTTCAACGATGGCGCTCGCAAAGCAGAAGAATCCACCGAAGCCAAGATGGGCAAGCTTACCGGTGGCATGCCCGGCTTGCCCGGCGGCATGAAACTGCCCTTTTAATGCGCGATAACGCCGCCTTAGAGGCGTTGGTGCAAGCCCTCAGGCGTTTGCCTGGTGTGGGGCAGCGCTCCGCCTCGCGCATGGCCTACCACTTGTTGCAACACGACCCCGAGGGTGCCCAGTTGCTGGCACGAACCTTGGTGAATGCGGTGGAGGCCGTCAAGCATTGCCAGCGTTGCCATACCCTGACCGAGTTTGAGATTTGCGCCACCTGCCAAGACACGCAGCGAGACGCCACCCGCTTGTGTGTGGTGGAGACACCTTCTGACCAATCGGCGCTGGAGAGAACCTTGGCCTATCAGGGACTTTATTTTGTGTTGATGGGCAAACTCAGCCCAATTGAAGGCGTGGGACCGAACGACATTGGTATGCAAAAGCTGATTCAAAGGGTGGACGATGGCTTGGTGCAAGAGGTCATCTTGGCCACCAATTTCACCGCCGAGGGGGAGGCCACAGCCCATGTTTTGAGTGAGGTCTTTAGGCGCAAAGGCTTGGTGGTGACACGTTTGGCACGTGGGGTGCCAGTCGGCAGCGAATTGGAATATGTGGATTTAGGCACGATTGCCCACGCTTTGATGGACAGACGCAGCACCTAAGGTTTTCACCAACAGGGCTGTACCTGATGCACTAAATCCAGTAAATGCTTATGCTCATAAGCATGTCAGATTCGCGAATAACCGATCTTTCTTCTATGCACCGTCGCCAATGGTTGATGGGTTGTTCTGCATTGGCTGCTGCATTAACGCTATCACCTTTGTCAGCTCAGGCCAGTCCTGACAAACCACGTTTGACTTTGGTTTTTGACGACCGCACCTCCTTGAGCCATTTGCCCTTGTTGCTTGCTGAGCAGTTGGGTTTTTTCAAAGCAGAAGGTTTGGAGATTGAATGGGTGGAGCAGTCCAGCCAACCCGCGGCCATGGCTTCCTTGATGCAAGCCACTGCCGATGTGATGTGCGCTTCCTACGATACCGCCTTGCTGCTAAAGCAAAAAGGGTTTGATGCGGTTTGCATCTCACAAATTGCCCGCACACCGCAATGGGCCTTGGGCGTCTCCAACAAAAACGTTCCCAACTTCAAAACCATGGCTGACCTTAGCGGCAAGCGCATCGGTTTGATCGATGCAGAAGGCTCTGCACAACGTTGCTTGTCGTTCAGTGTGCTGCGCTCGGGGCTCCAACCCAATGACATCCAATGTGTCTATCTCAACTCCTCGCTACACGCGATGGTGGCCGCACGCAGTGGCGCAGTGGATGCCTTGTTTGCCTGCGACCCCGTGATGACAGCGTTGGAGAAGAAAGACGATCTCACGGTGGTTAACAATTTCCGCACCCTCAAGCAAACCCAGCAGATGTTTGGTGGGCTTTTGCCCGGCAACTGCCTGCTTGTTTCCCAAGCCTTGGTTCAGCAGCAACCCGAAGCTTGTCAGGCCATGGTGTCGGCTGTGGTGCGAAGTCTCAAATGGTTGAAAACCGCTGGCCCTTCGGACCTGTTGCGCTATGTGGTGGACAACCCCGTGGTGCCAGACCGCTTGGTGTATTTGAATGCCATCGATAACTTGCGGGAGAGTTTTTCACTCGACGGCCTGCTTTTGCCTGAAGCTCAGCAGGTCAGCCTGCGTATGCTCAGGTTGCTCGACCCCAAGCTCTTGTCGGCCACACTGGCTTGGCAGGGCACTGTGAACAACGACTTTGTTCGTAAAGCCAAGCAACGCTTTCGGATGTAGCCTTAGCCTTTGTTGCGCTGAGTGGCTTTTTTGTTTTTGCCCCCCGCTTTGCCAGGCAGCATCAGCACTAACTTTTGCCCTGGCTTGAGGGCACTGTCAAGCGATAAGTTGTTCAACTTGGCCACATCGCCTACGGCGATTTTGTAGCGCTTGGCAACACTGGCCAAAGTGTCTTTTTTGCGAACCTTGATGATTTGCTTGCGCAACACCACTTCGGGGGCCAAATTCAGTTGACCGTTATCAGCTACTTTGGAGGTGACGTCTTTGTCTTGTTTGCTAGGACGCGGAACCAACAGGCAGAACCAGCTTTGATGAGCATGCGTGGCGGTATTTTGTTGACGCTGCGCATGTCTTCTTCGCTCATGCCTACTTTTTTAGCGGCCTCTGTGACCTTCATGTTTTTGGGTGCTACCCAGACCGTCCAACTCGCCAAACGACCATCGTAAGCCGCCATATTGCGTTCAAAAATCTCGGCGTTATCCCATGGCAACAAAACTTGGGATGTGCCCCCCGCCAACAACACAGGGCGGTGTGCTGAGGGGTTGAGAGCCTTGAAATC
Source organism: Betaproteobacteria bacterium (assembly GCA_009927495.1). Lineage (GTDB taxonomy): Bacteria > Pseudomonadota > Gammaproteobacteria > Burkholderiales > Burkholderiaceae_C > Limnohabitans. The sequence goes on along the minus strand of RFMX01000321.1, from coordinate 417 downwards.
TTCAAGGGGTACTTCGGCCAAGCGAGCCACCAAGGCCACATCCATGTCCCGTGGCAAGGGAACGGATTGGAAGTAGGGGTGGTTGGGAATGGTGGGGAGTTGGATGCCTTTGACTTGCGGGTTGGCAACCAAGTTCTTCATGGCCTGCAACTTGGGGACATACAGACGGGTTTCTGCCGGCATACGTAAGTCTGTGTATGCCACTGGTTGGCCCGTTCGCAGATTGCGATTGACCGCTTTGCCTACATTGCCCTCGCCCCAGTTATAAGCGGCCAAAGCCAAGTGCCAGTCCCCGAACATGCCATGCAGACGCTGCAAGTAGTCCAGTGCTGCGCGGGTCGAGGCCAGCACATCGCGGCGATCGTCGCGAAAAGCGTTTTGTTTCAAGTCAAAGTCTTTGCCGGTGCGTGGCATGAA
>RFMX01000443.1 GCA_009927495.1 Betaproteobacteria bacterium | reverse complement strand
GGGCAGGGGACGCGTTTTTCAAACCCGCAGGCAGCGGCACGCCGCACACCGACTGGCTGGCTTGGTATTCCTTCCAACCACTGCCCGCCAAGTAACCGCGCACCACCGCTTCCACGGGAATGGGTTTCAAGCGGCGCACCAGCATGGAACGCTGGGTCACGAAAGGCTTTTCGGCATCAGACACCACGCTCTCGGGCGCATCCCCTGTCAAGTGGTTGGGGCAAATATGGCCCAGTTTGTCAAACCAAAACAGCGCCATTTGGTGAGCAGCGCGCCCTTGCCGGGAATGGGCTCGCCCATCACCACGTCAAACGCGCTGATGCGGTCGGAGGCTACCATCAGGATGCGGTCCTCGCCCACGGCGTAGTTGTCGCGCACCTTGCCGCGTGCCAACAGAGGGAGGGAGCCGAGGGTGTGGGTGTGCAGGGTGGGGGTCAATTCACCACCTGCGCCAGCAAACCCTGTTGGTATTTGGCCGCCATCATTGGCAAAGGGGTGTTTTTGATTTTTGCGCCTTGGCCTTCACAGCCAAACTCGATGTAGCGTTGTTTGCAAATCAGCTTGGCCGCTTCACGGGCGGGTTTGAGCCATTCGCGGGCATCAAATTTGTCGGGGTTTTCAGCCAAAAATTTACGTACCGCGGCAGTCATCGCCAAGCGGATGTCGGTATCGATATTGATTTTTCGCACACCAATCTGAATAGCTTTTTGAATTTCAGCCACGGGAACGCCGAAGGTTTGCTTCATTTGGCCGCCGTACTGGTTGATGGTGGCCAGCAAGTCTTGCGGCACGCTGCTGGAGCCATGCATCACCAAGTGGGTGTTGGGAATGCGTTGGTGAATGGCTTTGATGCGATCAATCGCCAAAATATCACCCGTGGGTTCACGGGTGAACTTGTAGGCGCCGTGGCTGGTGCCAATGGCAATCGCCAAAGCGTCGAGCTGGGTGGCTTTGACAAATTGCGCGGCTTCTTCGGGGTCGGTGAGCAACTGCTCACGCGTCATGGTGGCGTCGGTCCCATGGCCGTCTTCTTTGTCGCCCTTCATGGTTCAAGCGACCCCAAGCAACCCAGTTCGCCCTCGACGGTGATGCCCAGCTTGTGCGCCAAGCTCACCACTTCGCGTGTGACGTTGACGTTGTAGTCAAAGCTGGCAATGGTTTTGCCATCGGCCTCTAGGCTGCCGTCCATCATCACCGAGGAGAAGCCCAAGTCGATAGCGCCTTGGCAAACCGCTGGGCTTTGGCCATGGTCTTGGTGCATCACCAAAGGCACATGGGGATAGGCTTCAATCGCGGCTTGGATCAGGTGCTTGATGAAGGATTCGCCTGCGTATTTACGAGCGCCGGCACTGGCTTGCAAGATGACAGGCGCACCGACCTCATCGGCTGCCGACATCACGGCTTGCACCTGCTCTAAGTTGTTCACATTGAAAGCGGGGATGCCGTACTGGTGCTCAGCCGCGTGGTCAAGCAATTCGCGCATAGAAACCAATGCCATGGTTTTTCCTTAACGAGTCAAAAAGAAGAATTTTAAAAGTACAAACAAACGACTCTTTGAAGCTTAGGTAACGCGGCAAATTTTCAGCATATTGGTGCCGCCCGGCGAGCCCATGGGTTCGCCGCAGGTGATGGCGTAAACATCGCCCACACCCACAATGCCGCGGTCTTTCAAATGTGCTTCAGCCTGCGCCAGTGCAGTGTCGCGGTCGGTGCTGGTATCCAACAACAAAGCCCGCACATTGCGGTAAAGCGCCATGCGTCTTTGGGTGTTGACTTTGGTGGTCAGGGCATAGATGGGAATGCGGATGTGGTGACGGCTCATCCACAGCGGCGTAGAGCCTGACTCGGTCAGCGCCACGATGGCTTTGGCGCCGAGGTGGTGGGCGGTAAAGAGTGCGCCCATGGCAATAGTTTGGTCAATGAAGGTAAATGTTTTGCCGGTGAAGTCGCTATCAAGAACGGTGACTTCCGCCTCTTCAGCCGCTAAGCAAATTTGCGCCATTTGTTGCACCGTTTCCAGCGGGTATTTGCCCACCGCAGTCTCGGCACTCAGCATGACAGCATCGGTGCCGTCGAGTACCGCATTGGCCACATCGCTCACCTCGGCGCGGGTGGGTACCGGGTTGGTGATCATGCTCTCCATCATTTGCGTGGCCGTGATAGCGACTTTGTCCATTTCACGCGCCATTTTGATCATGCGTTTTTGCAGCGCTGGCACCGCGGCATTGCCCACCTCGACTGCCAAATCACCACGCGCCACCATGATGCCGTCGCTGGCAGCCAAAATGTCTTCTAAATGGGGAATGGCTTCAAAGCGCTCGATCTTGGCGATCAAGCCGGGTTTGTGTTTAAAGGGTTCGGCCGCCACGTTGCAAAGCTGGCGTGCCATTTCCATGTCGGTCGCGCTTTTGGGAAAGCTCACTGCCACATAGTCGGCTTGGAAGGCCATGGCGGTTTTGATGTCTTCCATGTCCTTGGCGGTGAGGGCTGGCGCGGTCAAACCGCCACCTTGTTTGTTGATGCCTTTGTTGTTGGACAGCTCGCCGCCCATTTTCACCGTGGTGTGGACTTGCTCGCCCTTGACGGCATCCACTGTGAGAACGATGAGGCCGTCGTTGAGTAGCAGCAAGTCGCCGGCTTTGACGTCGCGTGGCAGTTCTTTGTAGTCCAGCCCAACGCCTTGCAAGTCGCCGAGTTCGGTGCGTGAGGCATCAAGGACAAACTTGGCACCCGCTTCCAGCATCACCTTGCCTTGGGCGAACTTTCCCACGCGAATCTTGGGGCCTTGCAAATCCGCCATGATGGCCACCACCCTGCCTGCACGGTGGGCCGCCTCGCGCACCAGCTTGGCGCGGTCAATATGGTCTTGCGCCACGCCGTGGCTGAAGTTCAAGCGCACCACATTCACGCCTGCTCGGATCATGTTTTCAAGCAAGACAGGGTCGCTCGAGGCGGGGCCCAAGGTGGCAACAATTTTGGTGGCGTGTTTGGGCATAGAAGGTCTCTGGTGGGTGGCCGTGGTGAGTTGCCGACGTATTCTCCCACGAGGTTAAAGCAGCGCACACAAAAATTGAAAGTTTAGGGTACACCGCAGCGTCAAACCCAGCTCTACATTGAAGCCATGAACCATTCCCCTACAACGACTTCTTCCCTGCTGGATGGTCTGGCACCAGACTCTTTGCGCACATTGGCGCTGCAAGGGCAGGTGCGGCATTACCGAAAAAATACCTTGCTGATCCAAGAAGGGGATGTGGGGGTACAGCTTTATGTGGTGCTGCATGGCAATTTGCGCGAATTCGCCATGTCGCAAGACAGCAAGCCCCGCGAAATCACCTTGTCCATGGCCGGTTGTGGCGATTTATTGGGTATGTTGTCCTTGGAGGGCGGGCAGCATTGCTCCAGTGTCATCACCTTGGGACCTGCCGTCTGTGCCGTGGTCAGTGCAGAAAGTGTGCGGGTGTTGCTGCAGCACGACCCCCATTTGGCCATGGCTTTGCTGCAACGGGCCTTGCAGCGCTTGCGTTTGGCCACCCAAACCACCTGTTTGGCTTTGTTTTCTGACGCTTACAGCCGCCTGAGCGCCTTGCTGCAACGCCAGCAAATGCCGGCGCAAACGGTGTCCTTGGCGCCTGCTCCCATGACTCACGCCCAAATGGCGCAACACATTGGCTGCAGCCGCGAAATGGTCAGCCGCATCATGAAAGAATTGGTTCAAGGGGGTTATGTGGTGCGCGAACCCGACAAACAATACAGAGTGTGCCGGCGTTTGCCCATGCGTTGGTAGGGGTAAGGTGCCAAACAGGCTCAGTCGTTACAATCCCAAGGATATGACCACTGAAGAACAACCCATTCCTCTCGATCAGCCTATGCCCCACCGCAAGGTGATTCGCGAGTGGCTGATCCCCTTGTCCAACCGCGTTACCCTTCGCGCCTTAGCTTTATTGCTCTTGGATTTTGCGATTTGGGGCGCTTTTTTGGCGGGAACGGTGTATTTTGAGGCGGTTTGGGCCAAATTGCTGTGTGGTGCTGCCATGGGTTTCGCCATCGGTCGTCTGTTCATCATTGGGCACGACGCTTGTCATCAAAGTCTGACACCCCACCGCGGCCTGAACAAATGGGTGGGTCGCATCGCTTTTTTGCCCTCGCTCACCACCTTCAGCCTGTGGGATATTGGCCACAATGTGGTGCACCACGGCTACACCAACCTCAAAGGCTTCGACTTTGTTTGGGCGCCCCTCACCCAAGAAGAGTTTGCCAAGCTGTCTTGGATGGGCCGTTTGCTTGACCGCGCTTACCGCAGTGGTTGGGCCCCTGGGCTGTACTACATGATCGAAATTTGGTGGAAAAAAATGGTCTTCCCCACGGCCAAAGAAATGCCCACCCGTCGCCCCATCTTCGTGAAAGACAGCTTGCTCATCAGCGCTTTTGCCCTGGTTTGGGTGGCTGGCATGATGATGGCAGCCGTTGCTACCCAACAGTCGATTCCTTGGTGTTGTTGTGCAGTGTTGTGGTCCCGTTTTTGTTTTGGTGCGCCATGATTGGCTTTGTGGTTTATGTTCACCACACCCATGTCAAAGTATCTTGGCACGATGACCGTAGCGCTTGGGCCAAGGCCCAGCCTTTTGTTTCTACCACGGTGCACCTGACCTTCCCCTTGAAAATTGGTGCTTTGATGCACCACATCATGGAACACACGGCCCACCATGTGGACATGAGCATTCCTCTTTATCACCTTAAGCAAGCGCAGAACAAGCTCGAAACCTTGTTGCCTGGTCGCATCATCGTCCAGCCCTTCTCTTGGCGTTGGTATTTTCAAACGGCACGCGACTGCAAGCTGTATGACTTCACCCGCCAATGCTGGACCGATTACAAAGGGCGTGCCACCAGTCAGCCCGCGATGGCTTCCGCTTCCACCTGATGTTGACCAGCGTGCGCTTTGCGCTGTTGGGCGCCATCGCATTGCTGAGTGTGGTTGCTCCAAGTTTGGCCCAAGAGGCTGCTGCCCCTGTTCGCAGCGCTGTCAGCGTTTGCGCAGAGGCCGCCACCAGCTACGCCGTGCAAACCGAGGTCTACAGCGACGCCATCAAACTGCTGATGTTTGAGAGCCGAAACAACCCTGCTGAGCAAACCGAGCGTTTAGACAAACTCAAGCCACGCCATGAAGCTTTTAAGCAAACCGCTTTGGCCCAAGAACAAGAGTTTCGGCAAAGCCGCTCGTTCAGTGCCCAGGACTTGGCTTCAGACACCCAGATCAAAACCTGGGTGATCGACCATTTGCTTGACTTTGCCACTGAAAAATACGGGCAAGACAAATTGTTTTTCAAGTTTTATATCGTTAATCGCTGCAAAAAGCAGTTTGCGCCTTAAGTCGTAGATTGCTTCCCGCCACGTCGCTTTGCTCCTCGCGGCTAAAGGCCGCTCGCAATGACGGTTTAGGCGTGAAATGACCGTTTAGGCGATCAATGACGGTTTAGGCGCGCTTCATCAAGATCTCAAACGCGGGCAGGGTTTTGCCTTCCAGCACTTCCAAGAAAGCACCGCCACCGGTCGAGATGTAACCGATCTGGGG
>RFMX01000351.1 GCA_009927495.1 Betaproteobacteria bacterium | reverse complement strand
AACAAGTCCTTGGACAAGATGTACCACCGCCATTCTGGCTACCCAGGTGGCATCTCCAGCATGAACTTTCGCGATATGCAAGCCAAGCACCCTGGTCGTGCTTTGGAAAAAGCTGTCAAAGGCATGCTGCCCAAAGGTCCATTGGGTTTTGCCATGATCAAAAAGCTCAAGGTCTACGGCGGAGCCGAGCATCCCCATACCGCCCAACAGCCCAAAGTGCTGGATATCCCAGGAGCGTCGAAATGATTGGTGAATGGAACAACGGCACCGGCCGTCGCAAATCCAGCGTGGCACGCGTGTTTCTGAAAAAAGGCACTGGCCAAATCAAGATCAATGGCAAAGACATCGCCGAATACTTCGGTCGTCAAACTTCTATCATGATCGCCAAGCAACCCTTGTTTTTGACTCAACATGCCGAATCTTTCGACATCCAGATCAATGTGCAAGGTGGTGGTGAATCTGGTCAAGCAGGTGCTGCCCGTCACGGCATCACCCGTGCCCTGATCGATTACGACGCAACGCTCAAGCCCGTGCTGTCCGCAGCTGGCTTTGTGACCCGCGATGCCCGCGAAGTTGAACGTAAAAAGGTCGGTTTACACGGTGCTCGTCGCCGTAAGCAGTTCAGCAAACGCTGATGCTTTTATGCCCACATTACGTGGGCATGCCCAAACAGAGCCGCTGGCATTCCTGCTAGCGGTTTTTTTTGGGTCGCCCGAATAACCCTGTCTCGTTGATTGTTGAGTAAACTAGGTTACTATTAAGTCATCTAGAAACTGGAGTGCGTAATGAGTGCCTTAGCCGAAGCAACACCCACCACCATGCCTGAACCCATCGTGTTCACGGACAGCGCTGCTGCGAAAGTGGCCGATTTGATCGCTGAGGAAGGCAATACCGATTTGAAATTGCGAGTCTTTGTTCAAGGCGGCGGCTGTTCAGGCTTCCAATATGGTTTCACCTTCGATGAGATCACCAATGAAGACGACACCACCATGTCCAAAAATGGCGTGTCTTTGCTGATCGACGCTATGAGTTACCAGTATTTATTAGGTGCTGAAATCGATTACAAAGAAGATTTGCAAGGTGCCCAGTTCGTCATTAAAAACCCCAATGCCACCTCTACCTGTGGCTGTGGTTCTTCTTTCTCTGCTTAAGTTTTAAGCGGGGTACAGCCCGCCCAAGACACGTAAGCCTTTGGCACCGGTCACTTCAGGCAGGTTGCCAGGCAAACCCATCACAAACTGTCTTGCCAGCCACGCGAACGCAGCTGCTTCAACTTGCAAGGGTGGCAATCCATGGGACGCTGTCGTACTGACCGCCACCTTGGGAAGATAGCTGCCCAGCAGCGACATCAGGTGCAGGTTGTAGGCTCCGCCACCACACACCCATAAACGACTGGTTTTAGGCGCAAAACGAGCCACAGCCTCCGTAGCACTGCGAGCACTCAGGTGCACCAAGCTGGCTTGTACATCCACAGGAGACAAGTCTGGGAAGTCTGAAAGGTGTTCAGTAAGCCACTGTGCGTGAAACGAATCACGGCCTGTGCTTTTGGGGGGTACGAGTCCAAAAAAAGGCTCACTCAGCATCCTTTCAATCAGCGCTACAGACGGTTTTCCCTTGGCGCTCCAAGCACCATCAGCATCGAAGGCTTGCCCCAGGTGTTGCTGACACCACAGATCGAGCAGGACATTGCCTGGGCCACAGTCAAAACCAGAAATACTCTTGTCCGGGTGCAAGATGCTGAGGTTGGCCATACCGCCCATATTCAATATGGCGGTAGTTTCTGTCGTATTGCCCCACAGCGATTGGTGAAAAGCAGGCACCAAAGGTGCGCCTTGACCACCTGCAGCAACATCTCTGCTGCGGAAATCGGCCACCACATCGACACCACAAAGTTCAGCCAGCAAAGAGGGGTTATTGAGTTGCAGCGTGTAACCAACACCATCGTGCAAACCCGGTTGGTGACGCACGGTTTGTCCATGGACCCCAACAGCACGAACCGCAGCAGGAAGCAGCCCTTGCTGATCAAGCAGTAAATGGATAGCGTTGGCGTAAACCTTGGCCAAAGCATTGGCGGCCAATGCAGATTCGTGCAATTCGTTGACACCAGCATGGTTGAGATCCAGCAGTGTTTGCTTTAATGCAGCTGAAAAGGGCAAAGTTTGGTAAGCCAAGACATTGCAACCAGATGCAAAGTCCACCAAAACCGCATCGGCCCCGTCAAGGGAGGTTCCCGACATCACGCCTATATAGAGCGTGGACATAAGGTGTTCAGGGCGAAGGCAGCGCCAGTGAGGCAGAGGCCAATTGTTGTCCAACCTGCTTGGCGAGTTGATCAAATGCGGGTCGCGCTTGGGCAGATACGGGTACGGTCTCGCTTTTTCGCGCCATCACCAGAGGGTCTTGGTGTTTGCCGTTGACGCGAAACTCAAAATGCAGATGCGGGCCGGTTGCCCACCCTGTGGCGCCCACTTTGCCAATCGACTGACCTTGCGCGACAGACTGACCGCGTTTAACCAGTATTTGACTCAAATGGGCGTAAACCGTGGAGTGGCCGTTGTGGTGCTTGACCACGACTGCGTTGCCATAGCCACCCATATTGCCAGCGCTTTCAACTACACCTGTACCAATCGAGCGCACAGGAGTGCCAGTGGGTGCAGCGTAATCCACCCCCAGGTGAGCACGCCAAGTTTGCAAGATGGGGTGAAAGCGCATCTTGAAACCGCTACTGATTCGCGAGAAGGTCAAAGGGGATGCCAAATAAGTGCGACGCAAACTTTGTCCCTCAAGGTTGTAATAACCGCCTGGATGACTATTGCTTTCTTGAAACCACATGGCTTGAAACGATTTGCCGCGGTTGACAAACTCTGCGCTCAAAACCTTGCCTGATTTGAGGGTCTCGCCATCAGCTTCTAGCGTTTCATAGGCCACAGTGAAGCGGTCACCAACGCGCAAGGCACGGTGAAAATCAATATCACCTGAAAAAATCTCAGCCAACTGAACCGCAATGCTGTCTGGTATGCGTGCCTCGTCGGTGGCGGCAAACAAAGAGCTTTGAATGAATGCACTGGAAAGGCGAACCGAGGATGCAAGCTCGCCAGTTTCAAGCCGTGCCACAAAAACTTGGTCTTGGCGTTCGATGACCAAGCGTTGAAAGCTGACACTGCTGTCGGTGGCCCAACGTGCCGTCAAACGCAGCAAGCGGTTGTCATCGTCCATTTCAGCGCGGATCAATCGCCCAGCACGGCCAAGCAAATTGCTGCGCACCAAGGCATTTGAACGCATGAAGTCAGCAGCCTGTGCATCGCTGACATTCAATCGTGCCAACAAACTGTCAGCACTGTCGCTCGAGCGGGAAGTATCAGCGCGGTATAGGCGAATATCGCCCCTTATCAAACTTTGCATTTGATTGTCCAGCGACAGGGTGCTGACCGTCTCCACCAGCTGCTTGACGGGAAGAGAGGAAGAAAGCGGCGACAATCCAGCCACAGCCAGTGCGCCACCTGCGCCCAAGAGCAGCAACAGGCTGATGTGCCATACCCATGGTTTGGATGTGGGCACAGCGTCTAGCGAAGAAGGTGTATCGAACTGTTGCAAACTGCAATATCCTGTGGTTGAAGAGAGCAGGCAAAGGAAAGTTCCCAAGCCGATCCAATGAGCGCAGAGTATACAAGCACTTTTTACTGACAAAATCTTAAATTTTTATATGAATCAAGGATCTACATCGGGAACCTCAATTCCGCAAGAGGTTTTACATGCCATGCAAGTCAGCCAACGTGGTTGCGAAGAATTGCTGCCCGAACAAGAGTGGTTGAAAAAAACTGCAGCGCTCTCACACCAGCGGCACGCCATTGCGCATCAAGCTGGGGCTGGACCCGACCGCACCGGACATCCACATCGGG
>RFMX01000127.1 GCA_009927495.1 Betaproteobacteria bacterium | reverse complement strand
GCGGCGGTGCTGACCATCGTCGAGCCTGTCAGCTGTGGTTTGGGATCGGACGCGTTTTGCATTTTGTGGGATGGCAAAGCGCTGCATGGTTTGAACGCCTCCGGCCGTGCGCCGCAAGCGTGGACGCCAGACTACTTTCAAAAGAAATACGGCCTTGACGCGATGCAACCTCCCAAGCGCGGTATCGATTCCGTCACCGTACCCGGTGCTGTGGCCAGTTGGGTGGCCATGAGCGAGCGTTTTGGCAAACTGCCTTTTGCCGACTTGATGCAATCAGCCATCGAGATTGCGGAGCGGGGTTTTTTGCTGAGCGTGGTGGTGCAAGAAAAATGGGCAGCAGCAGTGGACGAGTTGCGCAGCCAACCCGGATTCACCGAGCATTTTTTGCCCAGGGGCCGTGCGCCACACGTGGGTGAGTTGTTCCAGTTTCCAGCGGCTGCGCGGGGCTTGCATGCCATTGCCAACACCAAAGGACAAGCGTTTTACGGCGGTGAAATTGCCCATGCTTTGGAGAAGTTCTCCAAGGCCCACGGCGGCAGTTTGAAAGCCAGCGACTTTGCGGCTTACACAGCCGATTGGGTCACGCCTATTTCGCAAAACTACCGCGGCCACACCTTGCATGAAATCCCACCGAATGGCCAAGGCATTGCGGCGCTCATCACCTTGGGTATTTTGGGCAACTTCGATTTGGCCGCGTTGGCGCTGGACGGTGTGGATTCACAGCACTTGCAAATCGAGGCGATGAAGCTGGCCTTTGCCGATGTCTACCGCTATGTGGCCGATGAGGCCAGCATGGAAGTCACCGCGCAACAAATGTTGGACCCGTCTTACTTGAAGCAACGTGCGGCTTTGATCGACATGAAGAAAGCGCAAGACTTCAAAGCCGGCAATCCTGCCAAGGGCGGCACGATTTACCTGACCGCAGCCGATGAAAACGGCATGATGGTGAGCTTTATCCAAAGCAATTACATGGGCTTTGGCTCGGGCTGTGTCGAGCCAGCGTTTGGCATCAGCCTGCAAAACCGAGGACACGCTTTCGCGGTGCGCACAGGTGGTTTGAACCCCGCCAATTTGGTCGCACCTGGCAAGCGCCCCTTCCACACCATCATTCCGGCTTTTCTCACCAAAGACGGTCAGCCGGTGATGAGCTATGGCGTGATGGGTGCCAATATGCAACCCCAAGGCCATGTGCAAACCTTGGTGCGCATGCTGGACTACCAACAGAACCCGCAAACCGCATGTGATGCGCCGCGTTGGCGCTACAACAATGGCTTGGTCATCAACGTCGAGTCGGCGATGGACCCGCACACTGTCAAAGGCTTGCAGGCTTTGGGCCACCAAATGGAAGTCATCAACGACAGCTACCAAGACTTTGGCTCAGGCCAGTTCATTTGGCGCATGGGCGACCCCAAGTTGCAGGGTTATGTGGCGGCCAGCGATTCGCGCCGCGATGGGTTGGTGGCAGGTTTTTAAAGCGTGAGTACCTCTACGCAGGTGGCTGCACCCCGCCTGTCTCCCCATGCCACTGGCGTGCTGCTGGCACTGGCGGGTGCCATCACGTTCAGCGGCAAGGCCATCATCGTCAAACTGTCCTACCGCTATGGCGTGGACGCGGTCACCGTCATCATGGTGCGCATGCTGTGGTCGCTGCCGATGTTCATGGCGCTGGCCTGGTGGTCTTCACGCACTGTGTTTGCAAAGCAAAACCCTTTGCAGTGGCGCGATGCGCCCATCATCATCGCCTTGGGTGTGCTGGGTTATTACTTGGCCAGCTTTTTGGATTTTTTGGGTTTGCAAACCATCACCGCCAGTTTGGAGCGGCTGATTTTGTATCTAAACCCCACCTTGGTGTTGTTGCTCAGCGCCTTGATTTACAAACACCGTATCCGCCCCATGCGTGCCTTGGCCATGGTCATCAGCTACGCGGGTGTGTTGGTGGTGTTTGGCCATGAGGTGAGTTTGGCTGGTCCCGATGTGGTGACGGGTGCGCTGTTTGTGTTGGGCAGCGCCTTGAGCTATGCCTTGTATTTGATGTTCAGCGGCGAAGTGGTTCAGCGCATAGGCTCTATGCGGTTGGTGGGCTGGGCGTCGTCGGTGGCCTGTGTGTGTTGTTTGGCACAATTTGCTTTGCTGCGACCTTTGGATACCGTGATCCCTTCAGAGGTATGGTGGCTGGGTTTGCTCAACGCCACGGCTTGCACCGTGGCACCTGTGTGGATGGTGATGTTGGCGATCGAGCGCATAGGCGCGGCTCTGACCTCGCAAACCGGCATGGTGGGGCCGCTGTCGACACTGACTTTGGGTGTGTGGGTCTTGGGCGAACCCCTGAATGCATGGATTGGTCTGGGTACCGTGTTGGTGCTCGGTGGTGTGTATCTGGCTTCTCGTTATGGAGATAAATCATGGACTTAGGAATCAAAGGTAAATGGGCATTGGTGGGCGGTGCCAGCAAAGGGCTGGGCTTGGGTTGCGCCACCGCCTTGGCGCAAGCCGGTGTGAATGTGGTGATGGTGTCAAGGGGCGCTGAAGCTTTGGAAGCCTCCGCTGCCAAATTGCGCACACTCGGCGTGACGGTACTCACCGTCGCGCAAGACATCACCACCGAAGCAGGCCGTGCGGCGATTTGGGCTGTGGCAGGTGGCCCTGGGAAAAACTACGACATCGTGGTGACCAATGCAGGCGGCCCACCGCCTGGCGACTTTCGCGAATGGGACCGCGAGGCATGGATCAAAGCGGTGGACGCCAATATGCTCACCCCCATCGAGTTGATCAAAGCCACGGTAGATGGCATGGCCTCGCGGGGTTTTGGCCGCATCGTCAACATCACCTCCAGCGCGGTGAAAGCGCCTATCGATATTTTGGGTTTGTCCAACGGCGCTCGCAGCGGCTTGACGGGTTTTGTGGCCGGTCTTTCTCGCACCACTGCTTTGGCGGGCAACAACGTCACCATCAACAACCTCTTGCCTGGGGCGTTTGACACCGACCGCTTGAAAACCACCTTGGCAGGTGCGGCCAGCAAAACCGGTCAAAGCATTGAAGCCTTGGCCGAAGCCCGCAAAAAACTCGCTCCCGCTCAGCG
>RFMX01000421.1 GCA_009927495.1 Betaproteobacteria bacterium | reverse complement strand
CCTGCGGCACGGGTATTTGCAGAAGATTGCTTCGCTTCGCTCGCAATGACGGCTCATCGCAATGACGGCTCCTGGCAATGACAGCTATTCGGAATAAGGGCTACCAGCCAAGCCCAATGTGCAGCGGCAAATACACCGCCATGCCCACCACAATGGTGCCCAGCACCGCTTGGCCTTGCCCTCGGCGGTAGGCGAAATAGGCGACGCCAGCGGTTGCGCCCAAGAGCCGCGCATCCAGCCAAGTGCTGATCCAATGCCCTTGCGTGACCATCACTTCGGGCACCACCACAGCCGCCAGCGCGGCAATGGGGGCGTATTGCAAGCCGCGTTGTGCCCACGCGGGAAAAGGCAATTCCCGGTTCAAAATAAAGAAAAAGCAGCGCGTCAGCACTGTCATGGCGGCCAAGCCCAGCAAGGTGAGAAGCTGAAACACATCAATCATGTGCAGCCTTGTTCAAGCCGGCGGTTTTTTCAATCAGCAAACACATCGCCACGGCAGCCGCGATGGCCACCAAGATGTTTAAGCGCAAGGGCAGTGCATAGGCTGCCACAGCCGCCGCGCCGGAGACCACCAAAGACACAGTGCGCATGCGAGAGCTTGCCAACGAGCAGAGGATGCCCACCAAAGCCAACACACCCGCAAACCCCAAGCCCCAGGAAAGCGGTACTTGGCTGGCCAACACAATGCCCAAGATGCTGGCGACTTGCCAGCCCATCCACGTCAAAAAACAGTTGCCGCTCAGGTAGGCCATTTCAGCGCGTTGGCCCGCCGCATCGGTCGCCGGTTGGGGGTGGTTTTGCACAAATTGCACATAGTTCAAATCGGCGATCAGGTAGCCAATGGTCAGGCGTTGCCAACGCGGCCAGGCCATCATGTAGCCACGCAGGTGCAAGCTGAACACGGCAAAGCGCAAGTTCACGCAAAACGCGGTGGCCAACAGCACCCATACCGGTGTGCCAACAGCCATCAAAGGCGTGACTGCCAATTGCGCACTGCCGCCATACACCAGCAAGGTCATCCAAGTTGACATGGCTGGCCCCAAGCCAGCTTGCACCATGGACACGCCGGTCATCAAACCCCATGCCCAAATGCCAGGCGCCACCTTGAACGCGTCAGCCATGCCGGTGCGAAACGCGGGATGGCGAAAGTTGGCGGGGTCTAAAAACATGCGGGCAGTTTCACTGGCCGAGGACCACGCTTTGCCAATCGGCATGGCCGCGCAACAACTCGGCAAACGCCAAGCGTTTTGCGCCAGGCTTTTGTAATTGCAGCAAGCGCAGCACACCTTCACCGCAGGCCACATCCAAGCCCTGTTCGCTGGCTTGCAGCACTGTGCCGGGGGCTTGGTCAGTGGTTTGAGGCAAAGCCTTTGCGGACCAGATTTTCAAGGACTGTCCTTGCCACAGGGTGTAGGCGCCAGGAAAGGGGTCGAAAGCACGGATGCGCCGCGACAACACCGTGGCCGGTAGCGACCAGTCAATCAACGCTTCTTGTTTGTCGATCTTGGCGGCATAGGTGACGCCTTCTGTGGCTTGCGCAACAGCGCTTAGCTGAGGCAGTTGCGCCAAGGTTTGCAAGACCCCTTGCGCGCCCAAGGCGGCCAGTTTGTCGTGCAAGCTGGCGCTGGTTTCAGCGTCGGCAATCGCCAAAGATTGACGCCACAGCACTGGACCGGTGTCCAAGCCCTCTTCCATTTGCATGATGCACACACCGCTTTCGCGGTCGCCCGCTTCGATGGCGCGTTGTATGGGTGCTGCGCCGCGCCAGCGCGGCAGCAGTGAGGCGTGGATGTTGAGGCAGCCCAAGGGTACGCTGTGCAGCGCCCAGCTTGGCAAGATCAAGCCATAAGCCACCACCACCATCGCCTCGGCGTTGGCATGGGCAATGGCTGCTTGGGCGGCGGCAGCTTCCTCGGGGTATTTGCCATCCAAGCGCAAGCTGGTTGGCTGGGCCAAGGCCATGCCATGTTGCAGTGCGTACTGTTTCACGGAAGAGGCTTGCAGTTGCATGCCGCGCCCTGCTGGGCGGTCGGGTTGGGTCAGTACCAAAGTGATGTCGTGGCCGCCAGCGTGCAAAGCGGCCAACGCGTTTTGCGCAAAAACCGGCGTACCGGCAAAGACCAAGCGCATGGCTTAGCGCTCGAGTTCGCGTTGCGCTTTGACCAGTTTGCCGCGAATGCGGGTGCGTTTGAGCAAGGACAGGTATTCGACAAACACCTTGCCCATGAGGTGGTCCATTTCGTGCTGAATGCACACCGCCATCAGGCCATCGGCTTCGTAGGTTTGCATTTGCCCATCTTCATCTAAAGCCTGTAACTTGACCTGCGCAGCACGTTCGACACTGTCAAATACGCCAGGAACCGACAGACAACCCTCTTCACCCTTGATGCGTTCATCACTCATCCACAGCAACTCTGGGTTGATCATCACCAAAGGTTGGTTGTGCTCTTCGGAAACATCCATTACCACCACGCGTTCATGCACATTGACTTGGGTGGCGGCCAGCCCCACGCCTTTGGACTCGTACATGGTCTCGATCATGTCAGCTGCCAGTGTGCGGATGCGGTCGTCCACCACCGCAACCGGTTTGGCCACGGTGTGCAAGCGGGGGTCGGGGTAGGAAAGAATGGTGAGTATTGCCATGGGGCTGTATTGTCGCTTTTTTAGACCAAGGGGTGAAGTGTGGCTGAGGAATAAGCGCACAGCGCCTTCACCTGATGAGCCTCGGCGGTTTTTATGCTGGTGACTTTCATTGGAGAGCCACCACCATGTCTTCGTCTCAACCCGTCTTGACTGCCACTGACAGTCAAGCGCACACACCGCAAAACAGTGACATCAGCGACTGGGCGCTGGCTTTGCGATTGTTACTCACACCCGGCTTGGGGGCGCAAAGCATGCGCAAACTTTGGCAGGTATGTGGTTCCTTGCCTGCCATTTGGGCGCAACCCTTTGACACCTTGGTGCAAGCGCTGGGGGAGCCGCTGGCCAAGGCCTTGCTGACAGACCCGCCTGAATGGCAAGCCCATTGCCAGCGTACCAGCGCATGGTTGGCGTCTGCGGAAAAAGGCATAGCGCATGCAGTGTGGACATGGGACAACAAGGCTTATCCGGCTGGGCTGTTGGCCTTGCACGATGCGCCGCCTGTGTTGTTTGCGCGTGGGCAGTTGCAGCGACCCTTGGGGCCAGCCTTGGCGGTGGTGGGCAGCCGTAATCCCACGCACCAAGGGCGTGAGAACGCCCGTGCATTTGCCTTCAACCTGTGCGCTGGTGGTCACGCTGTGGTGTCTGGCATGGCCATGGGGATAGATGCCGCAGCGCACCAAGGCGCGTTGCAAGCTGATCGGGGTGAATATTGCCCGACAGTGGCCGTGGTGGGGACGGGTTTAGATCAGGTCTACCCACGCCAACACCATGGCTTGGCCCAAGAGATTGCAGAGCATGGCTGGGTCTTGAGCGAGCAACCCGTAGGCAGCAAACCCTTGCCCCACCATTTCCCGTTGCGTAACCGCTTGATTGCTGGTTTGAGCCAAGGCGTGTTGGTAGTGGAAGCGGCTTTGCAATCGGGCTCACTCATCACCGCACAACTGGCGTTGGACCAAGGCAAGGAGGTGTTTGCCATTCCTGGCTCTATCCACTCGGCGTTGTCGCGTGGCTGCCATGCCTTGCTGCGCCAAGGTGCCAAATTGGTCGAGAACATCCAAGACATCAGCGAAGAGCTGTCCCCGCAAGCAAACCTCGACGCCATGTCGCTGGTGCCGGCGATGCCAGCCATCTTGCAAGACGACAACGCAAAAGCGGTGTGGCAAGCCTTGGGCGACGATGCGCAATACTTGGATGTGTTGGTCATGCGCAGCGACTTGCCGGTGGCACAAGTGCTTGCGCTGTTGAAGTTGATGCAAGACCAAGGATGTGTGGCCATCACAGCAGCTGGAAACTACCAACGCCTGCACCTGAGTAGCATCCCTTAGCCCAAAAACAAGTGCTTGGGCTTGGCCAAAAAAGGGGGTAAATAAAACAAGGTATATTCCCTGCATATGTTCGATGTCCTTGTTTATGTTTACGAACACTACTGGCGCGGCGAGGCCTGTCCAGAGTTACCGCTTCTAGGGCGCAAACTCAGTGCCGCTGGCTTTGACGCCGACGAAATCGAGCAAGCACTTTCTTGGCTCGCGGGTTTACACAACGCTGCCAACAACGCAGAAACCATTCAAATCAATGCACCCAAAACCGCTTGGGAAACTGCCTATGTGCAGTCACCCACCAGCATGCGTGTGTATTCCGTGGCTGAGCAACAGCAGCTGGGTGCCACTGGGCTGGGCTTTATCACCTTCATGGAAGGCGCAGGCGTGTTGCCGCCTCAGGTACGCGAGATTGTGGTGGACCGCGCCATGGCGGTGACGACCCACCCTATCAGCTTAGACGACTTGAAAATCATCGTCTTGATGGTTTACTGGAGTGCCGGCATCGAACCCGATGCGCTGGTGCTCGATGAGTTGTGCGACGACCAAGAGGCGCGCATCGCGCATTGATCGCTCTTAAACCACGGCACCCGCATTCGGGTCGTTAGGGTCTTCATCGGGGCCGTCTTTTTTCACCGTTTTGACCAGGTCTTCACGGCGTATGCCCAGCCACATGGCAATCGCTGCAGCGACAAACACGGAAGAGTAAATGCCAAACAAAATACCGATGGTCAGCGCCAAGGCAAAGTAGTGCAGTGTTGCGCCACCAAACAGCAGCATGGACAAGACCATGAGTTGGGTTGAGCCATGGGTGATGATGGTGCGACTGATGGTGGAGGTGATGGCGTTGTCGATGATTTCCAGCGTGTTCATCTTGCGGTAGCGGCGAAAGTTTTCTCGCACCCGATCAAAAATCACCACCGACTCGTTGACTGAATAACCCAGCACCGCGAGCACCGCAGCCAGCACGGGCAGTGAAAACTCCCACTGGAAGTAAGCGAAAAATCCCAAGATGATGATGACGTCGTGTAAGTTGGCAATGATGCCCGCCACCGCGTATTTCCACTCGAAGCGAATGGCCAAATAAATCATGATGCCAATGACCACACAGGCCAAGGCTTTAAGGCCATCGATGGCCAGCTCGTCACCGACTTGCGGGCCGACAAACTCGGTGCGGCGTAACTCGGCACTGGCGTCCATCTCTTTGAGGCTGCTAAACACTTTGTTGCTGAGCTCAGCGGTGTTGGCGCCTTTGGCAGCTGGCATGCGGATCAGCACATCCCGTGCAGAGCCAAAGTTTTGCACTTGCACATCGTTGATGCCCAAGGCCGCAATGCGCTCACGCATGGGGTCGATGGCCACAGGCTGCGAAAAACTCACCTCCATCAGGGTGCCGCCGGTGAACTCCACCGACAGATGCAGGCCACGGCTGAAGAGGAAAAACACCGCCGCTAAAAAGGTGATGAAAGAAATGGCGTTGAACACCAAAGCATGGCGCATGAACGGAATGTCTTTGCGGATTTTGAAAAATTCCATATCAGGCTTTCTTTAATCTGCTTTGGCTTTGGCAATCACGTTTTGGGTGGCGGTGTCAGGTTTCCAAACCGTGCCAATCGAGACCGATTGCAAACGTTTTTGACGGCCATACCAAAGGTTGACCAAGCCGCGTGAGAAAAACACCGCGGAGAACATGCTGGTAAGAATACCCAAGCAATGCACCACCGCAAAGCCGCGCACGGGGCCCGAACCAAAGGCCAACAACGCCAAACCAGCGATCAAGGTGGTGACGTTAGAGTCCAAGATGGTTGACCAAGCGCGGTCGTAGCCGATGTGGATCGCGGTTTGCGGTGCGGCACCGTTACGCAACTCTTCGCGCACCCGTTCATTGATCAGCACGTTGGCGTCAATCGCCATGCCCAGCACCAGCGCCATCGCCGCCATGCCTGGCAGGGTCAGCGTGGCTTGCAGCATGGAGAGCACCGCTACCAACAGCAGCAAATTCACTGCCAGCGCAATGCTGGAGATGACGCCAAACAAGGCGTAGTAAAGACACATGAAGACCGTGACGGCTACAAAACCCCAGGTCACGCTGTCGAAACCTTTGGCGATGTTTTCTGCGCCTAGGCTTGGGCCAATGGTGCGCTCTTCAATGATTTCCATGGGTGCGGCCAGAGAGCCAGCGCGCAGCAATAAAGCGGTGTCAGCGGCTTCCACGGTGGTCATGCGACCTGAAATTTGCACACGTCCGCCGCCAATTTCGCTGCGGATGACGGGCGAGGTAACCACTTCGCCTTTGCCTTTTTCAAACAGCAAGATGGCCATGCGCTTGCCGACGTTTTCGCGGGTGACTTCTTTGAAAATGCGAGCGCCTTTGGCGTCCAAGGTCAGGTGAACCGCCGCCTCTTGGGTTTGGTTGTCAAAGCCGGGTTGGGCGTCTGTCAGGTTTTCACCCGTCAACACCACCAACTTTTTCACAATCACCGCTTGGCCACTGCGGTCTAAGTATTTTTCCGCGCCAAAAGGCACGGGGCCGCTGCCCACCTCGGCCAAACGTGCTTCGCTGCCTTCTTCGACCATGCGAATTTCAAGCGTGGCGGTGCGACCCAAAATGTCTTTGGCTTTGGCAGTGTCTTGCACACCAGGCAGTTGCACCACGATACGGTCCAAGCCTTGTTGCTGGATGACGGGTTCAGCCACACCCAGTTCGTTGATACGGTTGTGCAGCGTGGTGATGTTTTGCTTGAGCGCCTGATCCTGCACTTTGCGGGCAGCTTCGGGCTTCAAGTTGGCGCTGAGTTTGACTTCAGCGCCTTGCGGGCTGAGGGTAGACACCAAATCGGGGAACTGGTCGCGCATGAGCGACTGCGCCGCATCCGCTGTGGCTTGGTCGCGAAACCCCATCAGGATGGTTTCTTTTTCCCGCGAGATGCCGTTGTGGCGCAGGTTTTTTTCGCGCAAAGCGCTGCGCAAGTCGCCGCCCAAAGAGTCCAGCTTTTTGGTCAGCGCTGCTTTCATGTCCACTTCCAGCATGAAATGCACACCGCCGCGCAAGTCCAATCCCAAATACATGGGCGCTGCGTGCAGGGCGGACAGCCAACTTGGGGTGCGCGGTATCAAGTTCAGCGCCACCACATAAGCGGGATTGGCTGCATCAGGGTTGAGCGCCTGTTGCATCGCATCTTTGGCTTGAAGTTGCTGTTCGGTGGTTTCGAAGCGTGCTTTGAGCGAGTTGTTTTCAAGGCCGATCAAAGTGGGTGAGAGAGACGCCGCTTTCAGAGCCTCTTCCACTTTGCCCAAGGTGGCGGTGTCAACCTTGGCGCTGGCCCGTGCAGGAGAAACCTGCACCGCCGGTGCCTCGCCAAAAAAGTTGGGCAAGGTGTACAAACCACCGATGCAACAAGCGATCAAAAGGACCAAGTATTTCCAAAGAGCGTAACGGTTCATGGCGCAGGCGTCAGGGTTGAATTATTTGATGCTGCCTTTGGGCAGCACTTGCACCACCGCTGAGCGCTGCATTTGCAGGGTCACGCCGTTGCCCACTTCCAAACCAATCTGGTTGTCGCCGAGTTGGGCGATCTTGCCCAACAAACCACCTGAGGTGACCACTTCGTCGCCCTTGGCCAAAGCGTCGAGCATGGCTTTGAGCTCTTTTTGGCGTTTCATTTGGGGGCGGATCATGACGAAATACAGCACCACAAACATCAGCACCAAAGGCAGCATGCTCAAGAGCGAGGAACCGAGGTCACCACCAGCGGTGGCAGCGGGGGCAGATTGGGCGTAGGCAGATGAAATGAACACAGTAAATTCTCCAGATTCGGGCAACCGGCGATTGTATGCGGTTGGGTTTTACCCCTTCATTGCGTATGAATGTCGTTGCGAGGCCTTAGGCCGAAGCAATCTAACCGCCAAGTTCGCCACGCAATGACGACAGATTGCTTCGCTTCGCTCCTCGCAATGACGGCCCCTCGCAATGACACTCAGCTCAAATGCGCCCCAATCAACCCCGCCAACTCAAACATCCCGAGCGTCCTTGCCAAACACC
>RFMX01000334.1 GCA_009927495.1 Betaproteobacteria bacterium | reverse complement strand
CATGGCCATCAAAGTAGGTATCAACGGATTCGGTCGCATCGGCCGCATGGTGTTTCGTGCAGCGGTGCAAAACTTCAACGACATTGAAATCGTCGGCATCAACGACTTGTTGGAACCCGATTATTTGGCTTACATGCTCAAGTACGACAGTGTGCATGGTCGCTTCAAAGGCGAGGTGTCGGTGGATGGCAATAACCTGATCGTCAACGGCAAAAAAATCCGCCTGACCCAAGAGCGCGACCCTGCTGCTTTGAAATGGAACGAGGTGCATGCCGACGTGGTGATCGAAGCCACCGGCCTGTTTCTTGGACAAGCCCACCGCCGAGAAACACCTGGCTGCTGGCGCTAAAAAAGTGCTGCTCTCAGCGCCATCGAAAGACGACACCCCCATGTTTGTGTATGGCGTCAACCATGCCAGCTATGCCGGTCAAACCATTGTGTCCAACGCCTCTTGCACCACCAACTGCTTGGCACCCGTGGCCAAGGTGTTGAATGACAAATGGGGCATCAAGCGCGGCCTCATGACCACGGTGCACGCCGCCACCGCCACCCAAAAAACCGTGGACGGCCCCTCCAACAAAGACTGGCGCGGCGGCCGTGGCATTTTGGAAAACATCATCCCTTCTAGCACCGGTGCCGCCAAAGCGGTGGGCGTGGTGATTCCTGCGCTGAACAAAAAACTCACTGGCATGTCCTTTCGCGTGCCCACCTCCGATGTGTCTGTGGTGGACTTGACGGTCGAGTTGGACAAGCCTGCTTCCTACGCCGAGATTTGCGCTGAAATGAAAGCGCAAAGCCAGGGCGCATTGAAGGGCGTACTCGGTTACACCGAAGACAAAGTGGTGGCCAGCGACTTCCGTGGCGAGCCTTGCACCAGCGTGTTTGACGCCGATGCCGGCATCGCTTTGGACAGCACGTTCGTGAAAGTCGTCTCTTGGTACGACAACGAGTGGGGCTACTCCAACAAGTGCTTGGAGATGGTGCGCGTCATCGCCAAGTGAAGGATTCCTTGCTCGACGTTTTCAAAGACCGCATCCGTGATGCGGCGGCCCAAGGGCAGCGCCTGCGCATTCAAGGCGGTAATACCAAGCAGTTTTATGGTGATGCACAGGCCACGACGCAGGTTTTAGATACCCGTGCGCACAGCGGCATCGTCAGTTACGAGCCCAGTGAGTTGGTGGTCACCGTGCGTTGCGGCACGCCTTTGGCAGAGCTGGAAGCGGTGTTGGCCGAGCAGGGCCAATGCTTGGCATTTGAGCCGCCGCACTTTGGCGACACAGCCACCGTGGGCGGCATGGTGGCGTGTGGTTTGGCCGGTCCTGCCCGTGCGGTGGTGGGCGGCGTGCGTGACCATGTGCTGGGTGTGCAAATGCTCAATGGCAAGGGCGAGTCGCTGACCTTTGGCGGCCAAGTGATGAAAAACGTGGCCGGTTACGACGTGTCGCGGGTGTTGGCTGGCAGCATGGGCACCTTGGGTGTGATCACCGATGTGTCGCTCAAAGTGCTGCCCCAAGCGCCGGCCGAAGTCACGCTGGCCTGCCATTTGCCGCAGGCAGATGCTTTGGCCTTGCTGCACCGCTGGGGTGCACAGCCCCTGCCCTTGAACGCCAGTTGCTGGGTCAACGACAACCACAGCCAAGCCGCGCAAGACATGCTGTTTGTGCGCTTGCGGGGTGCGGTGGCGGCGGTCGATGCTGCCGTGCCACGCATGTGTGCCGATGTGGCCGCTTTGGGCGGGCTGGCCGCGGCCATCGATCAAACCCAAGCCAAAGCCAATTGGACCGCTAGCCGCGATCAACGCCTGCCGTTTTTCACGCCACCTGCTGCTGATAGGGCGCTTTGGCGCTTGAGCCTGCCGCAAACCGCACCGGTTTTGGACCTGCCATTTGCGCCATTCATTGAATGGCATGGCGGCTTGCGCTGGCTGTGGGCGCCCCCCTCGGCCACAGCCCAGTTGCGCGCTGTGGCGGCACAAGCCGGTGGCCACGCCACCCTGTTTCGCGCACCTGCGCAAGCCACCGGCGAGATGCCCGCCGTGTTCCACCCCTTGCCTGCGGTGCAGCAGCGTATCCAGCGCGAACTGCAACAACAATTTGACCCGCACGGCGTGTTCAACACCGGGCGCACCGGTCTTCTCTGACAACCATGCAAACCAAGCTCGCCCCCGAATACCAACACACCGCCGACGGCCAAGAGGCCGAAGCGATTTTGCGCAAGTGCGTGCACTGCGGTTTTTGCACCGCCACCTGCCCGACCTACCAGTTGCTGGGCGATGAGCTGGACGGCCCGCGTGGCCGTATCTACCTGATCAAGCAAGTGCTCGAAGGCGTGGCACCCACCCGCGACACCCAGTTGCATTTGGACCGCTGCCTCACTTGCCGCAACTGCGAAACCACTTGCCCCAGCGGCGTGCAGTACGGCCATTTGGTGGACATTGGT
>RFMX01000008.1 GCA_009927495.1 Betaproteobacteria bacterium | reverse complement strand
GCCATTTTATCGCTTTAAGCTATTGAAACTTATAGACTTTCCAGTAGCCACGAATTCTTCTAAGGCGTAGGTCGCACGTTCGAATCGTGCTGGGCAGGCCAGTCAATGGCGACATGTACGTTAATTAATCGTTAGTCAGCTTGTAAGTTATTTTCTTTAATAACACTTGACCACTTGCTTAACTCGCCCCTTACAAAGGAGTTAGCTTCGGCACGCGAATTGGCAATTGCTTGTATCCCATCTCGCTCCATTAATTTCTTCATACTTTCAGTGCGCATTGCTTGGGAACTCGATGCCTGTAATTTATCAAGTATTGTGACTGGAGTATTAGCAGGAGCTGCCAATACAAACCAATTAGAAGCATTAAAGCCGGGGAGTGTTTCAGATACAGTTGGCGTGTCCGGCGAAATTGGAGAGCGTTTTAAGCCAGTAGTGGCCAACAGCCGCAATTTACCCCCTTTAACGAACGTTAATGAGGATCCTGGGTTGTCAAACATTACGTCAACTTGTCCGCTGATAAGGTCAGGAAAAGCTGCACCTGCACCTTTATATGCAATGTTGTTGAACTTAACGCCAGCGGTCGATGCCATCATTACAGAAGCTAAATAGTGAATTCCTGCATTTCCAGGTTGTGCAAAATTAATTTGTGAATTCGCTTTTGCCATTTTCACCATATCCGAAACGGAGTTCCCCTTGAAATTATTGGAAGCAACTAAAACAAGCGGGTTGGAAGCCAAAATAGAGATCGGATCTAGATCTTTTAAAGTGTCGTATGGGAGCTTTGGATTAAAAGCTGGGGCAATTGCATATGCTGCTGAAGTAAAAAGGAGTGTATAGCCGTCAGGCTTGGCACGAGCGACTTCAGTGTTTCCAATTTGACCGCTGGCACTAGGTTTGTTCTCAACTATGACATTTTGCTTAAGAATCTCAGACAGTTCTTTTGCAAAAGGCCTAGCAAGAGCATCAACACCACCACCAGGTGCAAATGGCACGATGATTCGAATGGGGCGATCTGGATACTGAGCATTAGCAACGTTAAGCCCAAATATTTGAATAATGAATAAAGATATTAATAAAACGGTACGATTTTGTAATGTCATCTCAGCCCCCTAAATGGTCTAATCTATTATATGTACAACATATGAATATACTGATTTTTTTTGATTGAGGAGATAGGGTGAATACTGATTTATATGAAAAAGGATTAAAAATACGTCGAGAGGTTGTTGGCGACGCCTACGTTGATCTTGCCTTAAAAAATGCTGACGAGTTCAGTATGCCTATGCAAAAATTAGTAACAGAATTTTGCTGGGGCGAGGTTTGGAGCCGACCGGGGATTGATCGTAAAACACGCAGTATGTTGAATCTCTCTATGATTGCAGCATTAAATCGCACCGAAGAGCTTAAGGCTCATGTTCGTGGCGCTATTAACAATGGCGTTAGTAAAGCTGAAATTTGTGAAATATTTTTACAAGTCGCTGTGTATTGTGGAATGCCTGCAGGATTGGGAAGTTTTAAAGCGGCCAAAGAGGTATTTAAGGAAATGGATATCTAGCAAATGTTCAAAAAAGATAAACCTAATATTTTATTTATTGGCTTGGGTATGATGGGCCAACCAATGGCTCTTCGTTTGATTCAGGCGAAATATCCAGTTTTTGTCCACGATGCCAACCAAGAGACTGTTAAAAATTACTGTAACAAAATCGATGCTAAATCACTATTACCTTCGGAGGATTTGAGCTCAATTGATGTTGTTATAACAATGTTGCCTGATTCAGAGATCGTTGAGGGTGTTATTTTTGGTGTGGATAATTTCCCCGGAATTTCTTCTAAATTAAAGCCCGGTAGCGTAGTTATTGATATGAGTAGTTCTGAGCCCATGCGTTCCCGAGCGTTGGGGACGAGTTTAAAAAAGATGGATTTAATTTATTTAGATGCCCCTGTGTCTGGAGGGGTGAGGCGAGCTATTGATGGCTCACTGGCAATAATGGTTGGGGGAGCTCTTGAGGCTTTTGTAGAGGTAAAGCCAATCTTAGAGAATTTAGGAAAAAATATTTTTCACGTTGGCGATCCCGGTTCTGGTCACGCAATAAAGGCTTTAAACAATTATCTATCCGCGATTACAACTCTTTCTGTAGCTGAAGCTTTAATAATTGGTAAGCGGTTTGGTCTTGATCCCAATAAGATGGTGGATGTATTTAACTCCTCATCAGGTAAAAGTAACGCTACAGAAAATAAGGCAAAACAATTTATGCTGAGCGAGTCATTTGGTGCTGGCTTTACAGCCAAGCTTATGGTTAAGGATATTACTATGGCCAACCAGCTTGGTTCTGCTGTCAACTCCTCTATGGAATTAGGCGAAGCTTCTTTAAACGCTTGGAGAAATGCTCTTAAGTATTTAGGTAACGATGTGGATCATACTGCTATTTACCGTTATGTTGAGCAAAATCAATGAGTTTGATCATTTAGATAGCAGTTTTCCCTACTCGCGCCATTCGATGTTTGGGCCTAGACACGAGACTCTATTCAGCCCCACGTGTTGCCACCTCGATCGGTATGAAAATGAGCACCTGAGACCTGGAGATGGCAGGCCATTGATCGATATAGTCTTTGCAGGATCCATCACGTCTTCTAAAGCGTAGATCGCACGTTCGAATCGTGCTGGGCAGGCCAGAATCTCATTTTTCTTATAAACGTAGGCTGACCTATTGGCTCGATTGTGATTAATCATGATCAAGCTGGCTAACGCATGGTTTACCTTGGTCTAGCGTGGTTGATCCTGGCCAACTATGGGCAACTGGGTGATCAATAGTTTTGTCGGGTAAACCGACAAATTTGGGTGAGGGCTGGTTTGACCCTACCTATCGGGCGTCGGTTTGACCCGACTATAGAAAGTTGGGGGGGGTAGCTAAGCCATTAATTGGTTAAACCTATCTTTTCTTAATACTGTAATAATTGAGTGACATATTGCGGTAATGAACTCAAAAATCGCACCCGTTATTGATCTTTATGAACTAAAAGGTCAGCTTCAGTACCAAGGTGAAGCCGTAACTCAAATTGAGCATGCTTGGCAATGCGGTCAACTTGCAAAAAGTCAGGGTGCATCTCGGCAACTTCAATTAGCTGCATGGTTACATGACATTGGCCATTTACTTTCTAAGTTAGAGGGTTCGCCAACTATTTCTGGTAAAGACGATCGACACGAATTGATTGGGAGTAAGTACCTCAGTTCTATATTCCCAGAGATTGTGTACAAATCTATTGAGCTTCATGTTGATGCTAAAAGGTTTTTAGTTTCAACAGAACCTGCGTACAGAGATCAATTATCAGTTGATTCGATTAGAAGTCTTCAATTGCAGGGTGGAATTATGACAATGGACGAATGCCATAATTTTCTTTCAAAACCATATGCAGCTGAATCAATACAGCTCCGACGTTGGGATGATTTGGGCAAAAAATCCGATTGCAAAATGCCCGAGCTGGACGAAGTGATCTATGAATTAGAAGAATTGGCCTTGGGTAGCGCATGAACGACAAAATTTTATCAATCGCAGATGCCAAAAAAACATTTGTATCTAAGAATAGAAAAACAATTGCTCTCAACGGGATTTCCTTTGAGGTAAAGGCTGGTGAGCGCGTTGCCCTATTGGGTGCCTCAGGGTCTGGTAAGTCAACTCTCATACGAGCCATTTCTGGACTAGAGAGGCTTGATTCCACCAGTGGTGCAATTACTGTTTGCGGTTCTGAAATTCAAGCCAATGGAAAAATAAATCCTGATGTGAGAAAAATTCGCTCCTCTATTGGTGTTATTTTTCAACAATTTAATCTTGTGAATCAGTTAGATGTCATAACTAACGTATTGATTGGTATTGGCTCGCAAAAAAATATAGTTCAATTGGTATTTAAAAAATTCACTCTAGAAGAAAAAGCTCTAGCCCTGGATG
The DNA here is from genome assembly GCA_009927495.1 of Betaproteobacteria bacterium. Taxonomy (GTDB): domain Bacteria; phylum Pseudomonadota; class Gammaproteobacteria; order Burkholderiales; family Burkholderiaceae_C; genus Limnohabitans. The sequence continues at coordinate 6,403 of RFMX01000008.1, read as the reverse complement.
TTTTAGAAAATGTGGGGATGGCTGATTTTGCTTATCAAAGAGCTTCTACTCTGTCCGGCGGTCAACAGCAACGTGTGGCTGTCGCAAGGGCCTTGATTAAAGGTTCGAAAATTTTATTAGCCGATGAGCCAGTGGCATCCTTAGATCCCGAGTCTTCAAGAAAAGTCATGGACCTGATTGTTTCTGTAAGTGATCAGTATGGCTTAACGCTCATAACCAGCTTACATCAAATTCATATTTCTCGTAAATGTTGTGATCGCACCATTGCTTTAAATAATGGTGAATTGGTTTTCGATGGCCCCACCAGTCGGCTTGATAAAAATGCTTTAGCTAAACTTTACGGCTCAAATTTAGGCGATATTCAGATGGAAGACGAATTGAGCACAAGTATTAGCCCGCAAGATAGCTCTAAATTAGATTTAGTTCACTAACCAACCCCTAGAAAAGGAAATTTATGTTTAAGAAAATTATTGTGGCAGGCATGTTGGCAATCAGTGTATTGCCAGCTATTGCAAAAGAAATCAGTTTTGGAATTATTGCTACCGATTCCGCATCAGCCCAAAGAGAACGTTGGGAGCCATTCTTTAAAGATATGGAAAAAGCCACAGGTTTGACGGTTAAATCTTTCTATGCACCAGACTACGCTGGTGTTATCGAAGCAATGCGTTTTAACAAGGTTCAAGTTGCTTGGTACGGTAACAAAGCAGCTATGGAAGCAGTTGATCGCGCTAATGGTGAAGTATTTGCTCAGGTTGGTTATGCCGACGGCACTTGGGGTTACCATGCACTATTGATTACACACAAAGATTCGCCATATAAGAATGTTGATGATGTTATTAAGAATGGTAAGAATATTAATTTTGGTATTGGTGATCCAAATTCAACATCTGGTTTTTTAGTGCCGACTTATTATATCTTCGCGCAGAGAAATATTGAGCCACGCAACACTTTCAAGACAGTAAGAAACGCAAGCCATGGCGCTAATATTCAGGCTGTTTTAGCCAAACAACTTGATGTTGCAACCAATAACACAGAAGATTATGGTAGGTTAGAAGCTACAAAACCTGAGCTTGCAAGCCAAATCCGAGTCATATGGAAGAGCCCTTTGATTCCAAGCGATCCTTTTGTTTGGAGAAAAGACCTTGATCAGCAAACAAAAGACAAGATTAGAAAATTCGTTCTGGAATATGCTAAAAATAATCCAGCTGAAAAGGAAGTCCTCAAAAATATTTATAACTACGCTGGATTCAGAGCTTCTACAGATGCACAGCTAAATCCAATTAGACAGTTAGAGCTTTTTAAAGATCGTCAAAAAGTTGAAGCTGATGCTTCTTTAACAGATGCTGATAAAAAGAAAAAATTAGCTGATATTGATGCGGCTCTTGCAAAAGTAAAATAATCAATGCTTAGCAGTCCCAGTACCCACTCCTTAAAGTCTGTTCATGCTAGAGCTTTGGCTGAAAGACATGGATTAATTTATTACTTAGGGTGGGCACTGGTTTTTGTTGTCCTGGCGTGGGCATGGAATGGGGCTGAAATACGCCCCCTAGGCCTAATCAATGATTCCCAAAACATGGCAACTTATGCCAAAGATTTTTTTCCTCCAGACTTTAAGGACTGGAAGCTATATGTAAAAGAGATGTTGGTGACGATACAAATCGCCATTTGGGGTACTTTGCTGGCAATTGTTTTTGCCGTTCCATTTGGTTTGTTGAGCTCATCAAACATTGTGAAGCCATGGGTATATCAACCCGTTAGAAGACTCATGGATGCGTTTCGTGCAATCAATGAGATGGTTTTTGCCCTATTATTTATCGTTGCAGTTGGTCTGGGACCTTTTGCCGGAGTTATGGCGTTATTCGTTCACACAACAGGCACACTTGCAAAATTATTTTCTGAAGCAGTTGAGGCAGTTGACCGCAGGCCAGTTGAGGGGATTCGAGTCACTGGCAGCCATCCAATAGCTGAGATTATTTTTGGAATTATTCCGCAAGTTTTGCCCTTGTGGGTTTCCTACATACTATATCGTTTTGAATCAAATGTTCGATCTGCCTCAGTTGTTGGAATGGTCGGCGCTGGCGGTATAGGTGTTGTCTTGTTTGAAGTCATTCGCGGTTTTGAATATCAGCAAACTTGTGCAGTATTAATTATTCTTGTGGTTGCCGTTTCAATTATTGATGTCATTTCATCCTATTTGAGGCGTTTTGTAAGTTAGAGATGAAGCCTTCTATTTCATTGGGCGTAAATTCAATTGCTGAACTAAACAACTTATACCCCCATAAAAAATTCAGCATTTGGCATATACCTGAAATTAACAAAGAAATCCTTTTTAAAATCAAAAGTCAATTAGGTAATCGAATTGTGTCTCAGCATATTTATGAAATGGGAATGCCTGATTTAGATGCCGTTTCCGCAGCCCAACATGAGAACGCACGCAATAATCAGGTCAAAGATTGTGTCATTTTGGGGATTGGCGGTGGAAGTTTGATGGACTTTCTTAAGGTGTTAAGATTTTCTTCTTTGAACCCAAACTGGTTAAATGAAAATTTGAATGTTGCCTTAGACAAAGTTACTGAAGACTGTAAACGTCAGCCTTTGATTTTGATGCCAACAACAGCTGGCACGGGTAGTGAAATTACTGGAACAGCAACCATTTGGGATTTCAAGCATAAAACTAAGCACTCTTTATTCGGCAATCAGGTTTATGCAGATTTTGCCATCGTAGATCCTCAGCTATGTTACGGAGCTCCTTGGATTGTGACGCGTGACTCAGCGTTAGATGCACTATCTCATGCGCTTGAATCAATATGGAATATCCACGCAAATGACGATACTCGGCGTTTGGCAATAGATGCATGTCAAAAGATATGTCCTCAGCTTTCAGTGATAAAAAACAATTTAAACAGCCATATTGCACGTCTTGCCTTAAGCGAAGGAGCCTTATTAGCTGGAATGGCAATGTCACAGACTCAGACAGCCCTGGCTCATAGTCTTTCCTATGAGGACACCCTTAGCAAACAAGTTTCGCATGGTTACGCATGTGCGAGTTGGCTGCCAGTTGTCTGGCAGCTTGTGCTAGATACTCCAAATAATCATTTGACTTGTGATTTTATTCATCAAGCGATTGGGGACTTTTTTGAATCACCGATGGATATGGTCAGATGGTTAGATAATCTTGGCATTAAGTCGTATGATCCATTAAATATGACGCCTGAAATATATCAAAGAATTAGCATGGCTAAACCTTCACCGCGAGGTAGAAACTTTGTAGGTTTTTCGCAATCACATGAAAACATATGATTTATTAGTTGTTGGAGCAGGTATTGTTGGATTGGCTCATGCATACGAAGCCTCTAAACGAGGCTTAAAAGTTGTAGTTGTTGAGAAAAATACTCGTTGTGTTGGCGCATCCATAAGAAACTTTGGTTTTATTACAGTATCTGGACAGTCAAGTCGAGATACATGGCGGCGCGCTATGTATTCTCGAAATGTTTGGCATGAAATTACTCAAAAGGCAGGTATCCCAATTATTCATAATGGCTCTTGGGTAGTTTGTAATAGGTCTGAAGCATTTGATGTAGCGCATGCATTTTTAAAAACTGAGATGGGAGAGGGTTGTGAGCTTTTTAGCTCAGATGACTTTTCGGTGCTGCCCAGACTAGGCATTAAAAATATTGATTCCTTGAGGCTTAAACAAATTGCAGGACTTCTCTATAGCCCCTATGAATTTAGAGTAGAGTCCAAAGAGGCCATCCCTCAGTTAGCGAGTTATTTGCAAACCACAATAGGCGTAGATTTTTATTGGGAGACCGAGGTCTTATCCATTGATGACTCATCTGTTCATACCTCAAATAATCAGTTTGATGCTCAAAGAATTGTTGTTTGTCCCGGCGCTGAGTTAACGGGGATAGCCAAACCTTATATTGAAAAACATGATTTGAAGCTCTGTACGCTTCAAATGCTCAGAATCAAGGTTCAGGAAGGCTTCATACTGCCTGGAAGTGTCATGACCGATAACAGCTTAGCTAGATACTTAGGATGGTCAGAGCTGCCTGAAGCCAAAGCCCTTAAAGAGCGCATTGCAATAGAGATGCCTGAATATGTCAAAGAGGGCATTCATTTGATTGTTGTGCAAAGTGCGGATGGTAGCCTGGTGGTTGGAGACTCCCATCGTTATGGATCTTCTGAAAATGTATTTGCAAGTGACAAAATTGAACAACTGATTATTGAATTGATGTACCGGGTTTTAAGTATTACAGAGCATTCGGTGATTGAGCGTTGGACTGGGGTCTATCCAGTCTCCAATGCATTCGATGCATTGATTGAAAAAGTATCCCCAACAATGAGAGTTGCAATAGTAAGTAGTGGAACAGGGGCAAGTACAGCTTTTGGACTTGCAAAAGATAATTTTGATGAATGGTTAGGGTGATAATGAAAACTTCGGTGAAAGCAGTTATTTTTGATTGGGCCGGCACGACGGTCGATTATGGTAGCAGAGCTCCTATGGGTGCTTTTGTTAAATTATTCGAGTCTGAAGGAATTGAGATGACTATTGCTCAAGCCCGTATTCCGATGGGAATATCTAAATGGGAGCATATTAATTTCCTTTTGAATCTTCCTGAAGTTCAAAATCAATGGCTTAAGATTCATGAAGTACCTCATACTGATGCAGATGTTGATCGGTTATTAGATATTTTTGTGCCGATTAATAAGGTGAGCATTCTGGAGTACAGCCAATTAATTCCGGGTGTAGCCACGCTAACCAAAGCACTGCGTGAGCGTGACATTAAAATTGGCTCAACAACTGGGTACACCAGAGAACTCTTAGATTTGTTGCTACCAATTGCTAAAGAGCAAGGTTATGAAGTTGATGTCTTCTCTTATTCAGGAGATACTCCGCTGGGTCGACCATCCGCTCAAATGATGATTAAATGTGCCAGACAGCTAGGCTTGGATAATCCTCTCTCATTCATTAAGGTGGATGATACGCAGCCGGGGATTGAGGAGGGTAAGTCATTTGGGTCTTGGACCGTTGGCGTCGCGGTGAGTGGAAATACGCTTGGCCTTTCTCTTGAGGAGTTAAATGCATTACCAGAAGAAGAGGCTGCTCGCCTAAAAAATGCAGCGAGAATAAAGATGCAAGAAATGAAGCCTGATTTTGTGATAGATTCCGTTGCGGATTTATTGCCCATCGTTGATGAAATTAATGAGCGGATTTCAAGAGGTGAATTTCCAAAAAATTAAAAATTAGACTTGAATACAACAATTTTTCTAGTTGTTTTATTTGGTGCTTTATTGCATGCATTCTGGAATACGCAGATTAAATTATCCCCAGATAAGCCATTAGAGACATCTCTAATGAATTTAACTGGAAGTATTTTAGTCCTCCCGGCCTTAATAATTTTTGGAATTCCTGATCAATCTGTATTGCCATACATAGCCGTCTCTTTAGCCTTGCATATTATTTATTATCACACCTTGGCTAATGCATATCAATGGGGTGAGATGTCCCTCACTTACCCAATTATGCGGGGAGTTGCGCCTATTATTTTGCTGATCTTGTCGATTCTCTTGAATGAAGATAGCTTTACCTTATATCAAACTATTGCAATTTTCTTCATCGGATTTGGTTTAATTTTTTTAAGTACTGTATCCCAAAAAAATCAAAAATTAATTAAAGCAATATCTTTTTCGCTTCTAAATGCCTTAACCATAGCACTCTATACAATTGTGGATGGTCTTGGGGTGCGAGCCTCCGAAAATCCTTTTTCATACATTGCCATGCTGTTATTTATAGATGGATTTTTATATTCAACTATTGTTTTTAATCAGCGCTTATGGTCAATAAAAGTGATTGGACAGTATTCAATCAAGCGCTGGCCATTCTTTCTAAGTGGTGCGATTGCAACTATTAGTTCATACGGTATAGCACTATGGGCAATGACTGTCGCTCCTATTGGAATTGTTGCTGCATTAAGAGAAATATCAGTTTTATTTGTTTTTTTAATAGCCATCTTTTTTCTCAAAGAACAGTTCGGAAAATATAGGTGGTTTGGGGTTTTATTAGTATTAGCAGGAGTGATTTTGATTAAGGTTGAAAGCTAAAGAGACGGCGAATCACTATTTCTACTGAACTGTCTTTATTTCTAGTGCCGCTCCAGTGTAGGTATCCCACTTGGACCGAATGACGTCACTTTGACCTTAAAAGGATGCTTGAGAATGTCGGTTTACCCGACAAATTAGACATTTGACCGCCCGCAGATACCAATTCGGATCCGTGGCATTCACCCAACACCAAGCTTCTCGGTGCCTATGCCACACCTGATTTCAACACCTTAAAACCATTGTTTAACTTATTGTTTTACCTCATTTTTAAAGCTTCTAAGGCGTAGGTCGCACGTTT
>RFMX01000314.1 GCA_009927495.1 Betaproteobacteria bacterium | reverse complement strand
ATTGGGTGTCGAGCCAAGGAGTATAACCAACTTTTTCAAGCAACTTTAAGGCGTGCCAAAACTTTTTCCAAGCCACACAGGTGCAGCAACGCGTCCACGGACGGTGTTTGCGGCGTGCCCATCACCAACACCCGAACAGGCATGGCCAGTTGCGGCATCTTGAGGCCTTTTTCACTCAGCACTTCTTTGAAGGCCGCACTGATAGCGGCCACACTCCACTCGCTCAAAGCACTCAGCTTATTACCCAGCAATTCAAGCGCAGGTTTGACCTCTGGGGTGACGTGTTTGGCCAGGTCATCGGCGTTGGGGTGAACGTCGGCATAAAAAGCAGCAGCCCAGTTGGCCAGCGCCACCGTGGTGTCGCAGCGGTCTTTGAACAAGCCGCAAATGGCAGGCAACCGTGCATCCGATTGCAAGCCATTCACAGCCAACTGCGCCTGCACCAAGGGTGCCAAAGCATCGTCAGGCATGGCTTTCAGGTGCTGCGCATTCACCCAACGCAGCTTGGTCTCGTCAAATTGGGCTGCACTTTTGCCTAAGTGGTCCAGATTGAACCATTGCACAAACTGCTCTCGGCTGAAGATTTCATCGTCGCCATGGCTCCAACCCAAACGCGCCAAGTAGTTCACCATGGCCTCGGGCAAAAAGCCCTCGTCGCGAAACTGGGTAACCGGCTTGGCACCGGTGCGTTTACTGAGCTTGTCGCCTTGCTCGTTGAGCACGGTGGGCAAGTGGGCGTACACCGGCGGTTCATGCGCTAAGGCGCGGAAGATGTGAATTTGACGCGGCGTGTTGTTCACATGGTCGTCGCCGCGAATCACATGGGTGATAGCCATGTCGATGTCATCCACCACCACGCAAAAGTTATAGGTAGGCGTGCCATCGGGTCTGGCGATGACCAAGTCGTCGAGTTCGGTGTTGCGAATCTCGATCAAACCTTTGACCTTGTCTTCCCACGACACCACACCTTGCAAAGGCGTTTTGAAGCGCAATACAGGCTCAACACCCTCTGGTATGACAGGCAATACCTTACCGGGTTCGGGTCGCCATGTGCCGTCATAACGCGGCTTTTCTTTGGCGGCCATTTGACGCTCACGCAGTGCATCCAATTCGGCCACGCTCATGTAACAAGGGTAAACATGACCCGCCGCCACCAATTGCGCCAGCACCTCTTTGTAGCGGTCCATGCGTTGCATTTGGTAGAAAGGACCTTCATCATGGCTCAGCCCCAGCCAAGCCATGCCTTGCAAAATCACGTCCACCGCTTCTTGGAGGATCGCTCCACATCGGTGTCTTCGATGCGCAAAATGAACTTGCCGCCTGTGGCGCGGGCAAACGCCCATGGGTACAAGGCCGAACGGATATTGCCCAGATGGATAAAGCCTGTAGGCGACGGTGCAAAGCGGGTACGGGTGATCATGATGCGGCTGAAATTAAATCTAAGCCGCGGGACAAATCAGCTTTCAAGTCATCCAGATGCTCCAACCCAACCGCGATACGCACCAAACTTTGCTGTATGCCCGCCAGTTGTCGATTGGCTTCGCTTAAACGGCCATGCGAGGTGCTGCCTGGGTGGGTGATGATGGTTTTCACATCCCCAAATTGGCGGTGATGGACATCAGTTGTGTACTGTCGATCACAGTGAACGCATTGGCACGACTGTGCGCCACAGATGCGCCGACCACATCGAAAGACAGGACCGGCCCGCCCACGCCAGACTGCTGGGCCATGGCCAGCGCATGCTGAGGATGGCTTGGCAGGCCTGGGAAATACACCTTGGCAACTTTGGGATGGTTTTCAAGCCACTGCGCCAATTCAAGCGCTTGGGCTGACTGTGCCTTCATGCGCAAGGACAAAGTTTCCAAACCTTTCAACACCACCCATGCATTGAAGGGCGACAAACTCATGCCGGCACTGCGCATGACGGGAATGAATTTGTCTTTCACCATCTCTTTGCTGGCACACAAAGCGCCTGCCACCACCCTACCCTGGCCATCCAGGTATTTGGTGCCGGAGTGCACCACCACATCGGCACCCAAAGAGATGGGGGTTTGCAAAGCGGGGGTGCAAAAACAGTTGTCAACTGCCAAAACAGCGCCCGCTTTTCGCGCAATTTGAGACAACGCCGCGATGTCACAGACCTCGGTCAGTGGATTGGTGGGGGTTTCTGCAAACAGCAAACGGGTATTGGATTGAATGGCGTTGGCCCATTCGGACAAATCGGTCTGCGACACAAAAGTGGTTTGCACACCAAACTTGGCAAACTCTGTGCTGAGTAACTTGTGCGTGGACCCAAACACCGAATGCGAACACACCACATGGTCGCCGCTTTTGAGCAAGGCCATGCACAGCAACAACACCGCAGCCATGCCACTGGCGGTACCCACACAGGCCTCGGAACCTTCAAGAGCAGCCAAGCGCATTTCCATGCTGGCCACCGTCGGGTTGGTAAATCGAGAGTAGATGTAGCCATCTTCCTCGCCAGCAAAACGCCGTGCAGCGGTTTCACTGTCAGGCTGTACAAAGCTAGAGGACAGGTACAGCGCTTCAGAGTTTTCGCCGTACTGCGATTTATCCACAGCAGTGCGAACTGCCAGCGTGTCAAGATGCAAATGGGGGGGCAAGTCGCGTTCGGTCATGGCTAATTATTGGTTGGCATTGGGCAAGGCCAAGCGTGAGTTGTCTTCGGCATCTTCTTCGGTATTCACACGTTGTTGGTTTAATCGGGCAATGTCGGCCGCAGTGATGTCGCCGGTGATGTACACGCCATCAAAACACGAGGCATCAAAACCCTTGACCTCAGGCGAACCCGCCAAAGCAGACCGCGACACCGCTTCTCGCATGGCGTTGACCTCTTGGTAAATCAAAGCATCACAACCGATGAGTTGTCGAATTTCTTCCACGCTTCGCTCGTGCGCCACCAACTCCTCGGGTGTGGGCATGTCAATGCCGTACACATTGGGAAAGCGAACCGGCGGCGCGGCACTGGCCAAATACACCTTGTTGGCACCCGCATCTCTGGCCATTTGAACAATCTCTTTGCTGGTGGTACCTCGCACAATAGAGTCATCCACCAACAACACATTGCGGCCCTTGAATTCACTCACGATGACGTTCAATTTTTGGCGCACCGAGCGCTTTCGCACTGCTTGGCCCGGCATGATGAAGGTGCGGCCCACATAGCGGTTTTTCACAAAACCTTCTCGGTAGGGCTTGCCCAGCAAATGCGCCAATTGGGTGGCGCTGGGTCGACTCGATTCAGGAATAGGAATCACCACATCAATTTCAGAAGGCGGCAAGGTGGAGACCACCCGTTTGGCCAAGGTCTCGCCCAAATTGAGCCGCGCTTGGTAGACCGACATGCCGTCCATGGTCGAGTCTGGACGGGCCAAATACACAAACTCAAAAATGCAGGGCATCAACTGGGGGTTGGCAGCACACTGCTGGGCGTGGAGTTGACCTTTCAAGTCAATGTAGACAGCTTCCCCAGGAGCAATATCACGCACAAAGTGGTTGCCAGTACCTTCCAAAGCCACCGACTCGCTGCCTACCATCCAAGTTCCATCCGCTCCCTTACCAATGCAAAGGGGTCGAATACCAAATGGGTCGCGAAACGCCAACAAGCCGTGACCTGCAATCAGAGCCACCACCGCATAAGAGCCCTTCACGCGTTTATGAACACCTTGAACGGCTGCGAACACATCGGCAGGTGTCAATACCACACCACGGGTGGTTTTTTCCAACTCGTGGGCCAACACATTCAGCAAGACCTCGGAGTCGCTTTCGGTATTGATATGGCGGTGGTCGGTGGAAAACAACTCTTCTTTCAAGGCCTGGGCATTGGTCAAGTTGCCGTTATGCACCAACACCAAACCGAAAGGTGCGTTCACGTAAAAAGGCTGCGCTTCCTCTTCGCTGTAAGCGTTACCTGCAGTGGGGTAGCGCACCTGCCCCAAACCAATATTGCCAGGAAGGGCTCGCATGTTTCGGGTACGAAACACATCCCGCACCATGCCCTTGGCTTTGTGCATGAAAAACTTTTGCTCTAACTGAGTGACGATGCCCGCAGCGTCTTGTCCACGGTGCTGCAACAACAGCAAAGCATCGTAAATAAGTTGATTCACAGCCAATTGACTGACCACACCCACAATGCCGCACATCAGGACACCCAACCTTCCAAAGGAGCAGGTAAAAAAGGTTTGAACAACAAAACACCTTGGTGAGCAAGCTGCGCCACCCAAGAGCTTTGCCATAAAGGGTGATGCACTGCAGGGGTTAGCCCGACAACAATGCTCAACACCAACAGACTCAAAGCTGCACGGGTCAGTCCAAACCCCGCACCCAATAAACGGTTAACAATGCCCAAACCCACTAAGGACAATGCACCGCTAAGCAGCATGGCAAGCACTTGGCACACAAGCCAAACCGCCATGAAAACCAAAACCCAAGCAACCATGTAAGACAACGCTGGGGAGGTATCGGTTAAATCGAGCCAAAGACGTACGTCGGGGGCGAAATGGCTGGCAATGGGAAAGCCAAGCAACCATGCCAGCACAGCCATAGATTCGCGAATCACGCCACGCCACATACCTAAACCCACAGACAAAGCGGTCAGTGCCAGCAACACCAAGTCGAGGCTGTTCATTGCATTAAATGGTCAGCACCGAGGCACTGAGTTGCAATGACTTGATTTTATCAACCGTTTTCTGCGCTTCTTCTTTGGTGGCAAAAGGGCCTACACGCACACGTATGCGCTTGCCCTCTTTGGTTTGGGCAATGTGGGTATAGGTTTTGATTCCCGCTTTTTCAAGTTTGCTGCGTACCTCATTGGACTTGCTTTGATCAGCAAACGCACCCACTTGAACAATAAACCTGGGCGCCGTTTCAGCTGACTTGGCGCTGTTGGCGTCGGTCTTGGAGGGAACTTCTTCCTCTTTGGCCTCAGCCTGTTGAGGCTTGTCAGGCATCACAGAGGGTGGAACCACGGCCTTGGGGGCCACTTCAGCGGCTTTTTGTTCAATGGCGAGTTCTGCATCAGGAACTGGTAAAGGGGTGGGCACAACAGAGGGCGGCGGCGTAGGTGCTTGCGAGGATCGCACCGCGTCTTTGTCAGGCATGTCGATACGGATGTCTGCAGCGAGTTCTCTGGGCTTGGTATCAAACACCAAAGGAAAACCAATGACGGCAAGCAAGACCAACACCGTCGCGCCAATCAAGCGATGACGCGCTTGGCGTCGCAAGGTGTCTAGGCTTTGGGCAGCGACATCGGTGTTTTTATCATCTGCCGAAGCATTGCCAGAGGAGCGGGACTTGAAAAATGCCATGTCAATCAGGTGGGCTTTGGGCAGAAAGGCGGCCCGCTATGCCGTGCTGTAAAACACCGCCAACGGTCAGGAAAGAACCAAAGACCAGAATTCTATCAGTGGGGTCTGCGTCGGCCATGGCCTGAGCTGTGGCGGCAACAGGGTCAGCAAAGGTTTGGGCAGATTGGCCAAGGCGCGGGGCACCAGCTTGCCAAAACGCCTGCAACTGCTTGGCCGTGGCTGCACGTGGGGAAGGCAGGTCACAAAAATACCAATGCTCCACCAAAGGCTGCAAGCGCTGCACCATGGCCTGCAGGTCTTTATCAGCCATGGCTCCCATCACCGCACGGGTGACCGCAAAGTAGCCCATGGCATCCAGGTTATGCGCCAAGGCCGCTACGGAATGGGGGTTGTGCGCCACATCCAAAACCACCGCAGGCTGGCCTGGCAGCATTTGAAACCGCCCAGGCCACTCCACCCTCGACAAGCCCAGCCGAATCGCTTGTGCGGTGACAGGCAAATGATCTTTCATGGCATGCAATGCAGCCAGCACACCAGCGGCATTGACCAACTGGTTCACGCCCCTCAAGGCCGGATAGGCCAATCCAGCCCATGTGCGTCCCGCACCATGCCAGCGCCATTGCTGCTGGTCACCCGAAAAATGGAAATCGCTGCCCGATTGCCAAAGCTCTGCACCCACAGTTGCCGCGTATTGCGCCAAACTGGCAGGGGGATGCGGGTCGCTGACGATGACTGGCTTGCCAGCGCGCATGATGCCGGCCTTTTCGCGGCCTATGCTTTCACGGTCATTACCCAGCCATTCGGTGTGGTCTAGATCGATGCTCGTGATGATGGCGCAATCGGTGTCGATCACATTCACTGCGTCCAAACGTCCGCCCAAGCCCACCTCCAAAATCACCACATTCAAACTGGCGCTAGCCAAGCAGCTGAAGATAGCCAATGCGGTGAACTCGAAATAGCTCAAGCTGATGTCGCCGCGCATGGCCTCAACTTTGGCGAAATGCTGTGTCAAAACGGACGCCGATGCTGCCTGCCCATTGAGCTTGCAGCGCTCCTCGAAAAACACCAAATGCGGCGAGGTGAACATGCCCGTGCGGTAACCGGCTTCGCGCAAGATGGATTCGAGCATGGCGCAGGTAGAGCCTTTGCCATTGGTACCTGCCACAGTAATGACAGGGCAGCCAAATTGCAAGTCCATTTGTTTGGCAACCGCAGCCACTCTTTCCAAGCCCATATCGATGTTTTGCGGGTGTAACCGCTCACAATGGGACAGCCATTCCTGAAGATTCATACAGTCATTGTCTCTTAAGTCTGCCAAGCTAAACTTGCATCAAGGTCAACCATCAGGTTCGCCCAAGCGTTGACTTAACAAATACTTTGATATTGGAGGCTTTTATGACACGTTACATCCCCTTGGTTTTGTTGGCTTCTGCCGCTTTCGGGTCTTCAGTGGGTGCGCAAGAAGTCGGTCGTGTGATTTCTTCCATGCCCATCATCCAGCAAGTGGCCGTTCCCCGTCAGGTGTGTTCCCAGCAACAAGTGGCGACCCAGCCCCGCAAATCTGGCGCAGGTTCTGCCATGGGCGCCATTGCTGGCGGCGTGGTGGGTAACGCCATCGGCAAAGGTGAGGGCAATGCCCTGGCCACGGCCATTGGCGTCATTGGTGGTGCCATCTTGGGCGACAAAATCGAAGGTGCGCCTCCTGCCGAAGTCCACAATGTTCAAAGCTGCAGCACCCAAAACTTTTATGAAAACCGTACCGTGGCCTACAACGTGGTTTACGAGTTCAACGGCAAGCAGTACAACGTGCAAATGCCCCAAGACCCAGGCCCTACTGTGCGATTGCAAGTCACCCCCATGATTTCCTCCACCCAGTCGGCGCCTCCTAGCGTCCCCTACCCCGCGCAAAACGCCATTCCTCCTGTTGGGTCGGCACCGCAGAGCTTCTGATAAGCACATCCACTCCCACAACCGCCTTTGCAGGCGGTTTTTTGCCGCGTCCTAGAATCGTGGCTTTGCTTTCACACATCCGACACCATGCCCACCAAACGGCCCTCCCCCAGCAAATCCGATTCCCCCCAACGCGTTGTTCTCGCCTACTCTGGCGGTTTGGACACCTCCATCATCCTGAAATGGCTGCAAGACGAGTACCACTGCGAGGTGGTCACCTTCACCGCCGACATTGGCCAAGGCGAGGAAATAGAGCCAGCACGTGCCAAAGCCATCAAGATGGGCATCAAGCCCAGCAACATCTTCATTGAAGACCTGCGCGAAGAGTTTGTGCGTGACTTTGTGTTCCCCATGTTCCGCGCCAATGCACTGTACGAAGGCGAATACCTCTTGGGCACCTCGATTGCCCGCCCCTTGATCGCCAAGCGTTTGGTGGAG
>RFMX01000117.1 GCA_009927495.1 Betaproteobacteria bacterium | reverse complement strand
GTTTTCATTTGGTCGCAGCGCTCCATGGCTTTGCGCTCAGCCACCGCAGACATCTTCACGTAAATTGAGCAGGTGAAAACCATTTTTTCTTGGTCCATGCTGTTGTCGAAACTGACGGCACAGCGCCCAATTTCGCCCAAATGGGGCTTTTCATTCCGATAGGCTTCTTGTAATGCACTGGGCAGATCGTGCAAGGAGACATAGGGGAATTTGTAAGGGTCAGCTTTTGCTGGGGCTGATACTGCTACCAAGACTGCAGCAAGGCTGGTCACATAAAGGGGATAAATACTTTTGTTCATTGAGAGCCATCATAAATCAGTTGCTTGTCATCCTCGAAGGTGCGGGTCACGTTAAAAGCATGTCATTTGCTCTTCATCAAGGATTTCCATGAAAAAGCCACTGTTTTGCGCTGTTTTGAGCCTCATCTTGGTCGCGCCCAGTTTGTCGTTTGCGGGCGGGGACGGTTGGCAAGGACACTCGTCAAATGGCTACTCAAGCCATGCTCGCGGTTATGACCGCGGACATGGTGGTCATGGCGGTTATGGCCGTGGCGATCGTGACTTGCGCTGGGTGCCCTGGGTGTCAGCCGCTGTCATAGGTTCCAGCCTTTACTGGGCTAATCAAGCTTACAGCCAGCCATCCACCACCATCATCGTGACGCCTCCGCCGCCTGTGGCCATAGAGGCACCTCGCGTCGCGTATTTTTGTCAATCATCAAGACAGTACTATCCCAACGTACCTACCTGCAATATGCCTTGGCAGTTGGTGCCTTACTGACTCACCAACGGCTGGGTGGTTTTTTGACCTTGACGGTCTGAATGTCGAACCAAGCCGCCCAGCGTTTCAATATCCACACTGGCGTGTTTGCCTTGGTAGACACGGTTCTTAGCCATGACAGCTCCTCTTGCAAGGCTTTATCGCCACCCAGTTGTCGGTGCCAGCATTTGATCTCTGGTGCCCACCGGTAGCCCGCGCTTTGAGCAAGTCTTTGGCGTCAAAGGGCGAGCCGGTGGCATACAAGCGCACTTGCGGTTGGTTGAGGACTCCAGCAAGCGCAGCAAAGCAGGCTGTTGGCTTTGCGGCAATACAGCGTTGAGCAATTCCAGCAAAGCCCAGCAATCGGTTTCAGCGCGGTGCGCTTCGTAAAAAATACCTTGGGTTTGGAGTAAATATTCCAGCTTGGCGAGCCCACGCCTTCGCTTTTCCAATCGATGTCCTTGATGCTGCAAACCCATTGTTTGTCTTTGAAAACAGGCCAGCGCTTTTCAACAAAGGGGCGGTCAAAAGAGGCGTTGTGCGCAATGATGACGCTGGCATCAGCGATGATTTTTTCCACAGCGGCGTCGTTGATGCGCTTACCCTGCACCATGGCATCGGTGATGTGGTGCACTTGGGTGGTTTCTGGGGGAATAGGCCGTCCGGGGTCTTCGAGTTCGTCAAACACTTCGCGCACACCGTGTACCGTGCCTAAAACAGGATCAAACTCAAATGCAATCATGCCAAGCTCAATCACTTGGTCATCTTGCGAACTCAAGCCCGTGGTTTCGGTGTCCAGCACCACACCCGTTTCCAGCACTTGCCCAGGCACAGAAGGCGCAAAGTTGTGACGGGGAATTAAACGTCGCAATACCCGGTAATCGGGGTGCACAGACAAAGCCTCTGCGAGATCAGCAATGTCTTTGGGAGAGAGTTCAGAGAGATTCATGGTGGTGTGAGTTTAAGTGGCAGGTGTGAGATGTACTCACTTCATGGCCTGCAGGCCCTTGGCCACTTGCGACACCAAGGCAGGCCCTTGGTAAATCAAGCCTGTATAAATTTGCACCACATTGGCACCGGCTTGAATTTTTTCAATCGCATCCTGCGCACTGACAATGCCCCCCACACCGATCAGCGCAAAATTGGGTCCCAGGCTTTGGCGTAATGCCTTGATCACGCGATTACTTGCTTGCTTGACGGGACTACCCGACAAACCGCCGGTTTCATGGGCGTGAGGCAAATGTTGAACCGCGTCTCTGGCCACCGTGGTGTTCGTCGCGATGACGCCCCATGCATTGTCTTTGACCTGGCCCTTCTCCATGCAATGGTTTTGCAAGGTCATGCACAGTTGTGCGAGCTGTGTTTCATCTAAATCTGGCGCAACTTTGATAAAGACGGGAACATGTTTTTGGTGGGTGTGGGCCAATTGCGCACGAGCCTCGCCCAACAGGCTTAAGAGCTTTGACAAAGCCTCGTCACTTTGCAGGCTGCGTAAATTTTGCGTGTTGGGGCTAGAGATATTCACCGTCACATAGTCTGCAAACGGGTAAACCGCATGCAAGCCGCGCAGGTAATCGTCGGCTGCACGTTCCATTGGGGTTGAGGCATTTTTACCAATATTCAAGCCCAGCAGCATGGGTTGGGGCTGATG
>RFMX01000249.1 GCA_009927495.1 Betaproteobacteria bacterium | reverse complement strand
CACCTTCTTCTAAATCGTATTTAGGGCTGACAGCGTTACGGGTTGCTGGATTAAAGCTGACTGAGTGCTGGACTCCACTGCGTACAATTTTGCGACTCATGGCCTTGGTGGAATAAGTTGCAGATCATCCAAGTATATTGACTGCGCTCTGTTTCAGTAGAAACCAGTTTTATCATGTTCAATAAACTAAAATTTATACCTAATGCCTACACCTAATGAGGCGTTTTTGGTCGTATCAGATTCGCCTTTTTTCGTCCACATAGCCTCAGAGGAGACTCCCCACTTGGGATTGATGTTGTAAGAAACGCCCAGGCCATAAACTGTGTTTGCGTAAGTTGCATCAACAGCAGTCGGCACAAGTTTTCTATTAACTATTTGGGGTTTCGTGACCGTTTGTGTTCCATATTGCCGACCTAATTTTGCATAGCCCCCCCATGATTCATTCAAGGCTATGAATGGACGAACACCTAAACTGTATCCATTTTTGATGCTGACTGTAACTACAGCTCCAGCCCTACTGGTAAGGGATGAATCACTTGTTCCATTAAACGCATTTGCCTCAAGTGCAACGTTATCTAACACCACATATGCCAACCCCAGTCCAACAACGGTGGGCTTGAAGGTGCCGAGACTGTTAGAGGATTCATCTTTAATGGAGGTTTGGATGTGTGAGATTCCACCAAATACATCACCCACACTTTGCGCATTCACTTCTAAACCGACTACCAAAAATAAAACCCATATTAGTTTCATAACTTAATCCATGTGTTTGCGTGAGCTATGGTAACAATAAATTAACTCTTTGTATTTTTTAATATTGTTCAATCTCTAAACAATCAACGATAATTTATATTTGTTTTCGGGAAGCTTCTTCTCACTTT
The DNA here is from genome assembly GCA_009927495.1 of Betaproteobacteria bacterium. Taxonomy (GTDB): domain Bacteria; phylum Pseudomonadota; class Gammaproteobacteria; order Burkholderiales; family Burkholderiaceae_C; genus Limnohabitans. The sequence continues at coordinate 4,431 of RFMX01000249.1, read as the reverse complement.
GAGCCACATGAAATCAACTACTGCTTCTCTGAGTCTCTTATTGGCGTGCAAGCAGGCTATGAAAGAAGGCTTAAATACCCTTTTCTTTATGACTAGTTTATTTGTCGCTTTCAGTTTGTTTGCGTCTCATGCAAACAGCCAAAATTTATTTGGTAATCTCAGTTGTACAAATTGGAAGACAACAAGCAAGATTGAAAAAACCACTTGGCTTAATGCCTTTTTGGCACCCTTAAACTTGACTCATATTTCCAGAAAAAAACTAGCTGAAGACAAATTCAGCAAATTACCCAGTCTGGATTCAGCTGTTGACTATGTTGATAATTTCTGTGGTCTGAATGAGAATGAATTTGCCTCAGTGGCTGCCATTCAATTTCTTGATAAATTGACTGGCGGTAGTTAAGCCTGAAAAAAATTGTTAAGACTTGGTGCTGCCCATATTCCCAATAAATTGGCCGCCGCGCTCAATGTCAATTTCTGAATAGGTGAGTTTTCCTGAAACTTTCCCAGTCTTGAAAATTTTCACCAAACCCTTGCAGTTGATGTCGTTTTCTAGTTGTCCGTGCACTTGTATACCTTGCGCCTGAACTTTTCCTTTGATATTGCCTTTTGGGCCTACTTCAAGTTCTTTGCAATTAATTTCACCAGATATGTCACCGTTTATTTGAGCAAATCCTGGCACATTGATCGATCCAACGAAAGTGACGCCATCGGGTATGAATAAATCATTGTTGAGGTTAGAGACATTAGACATATTGATATATAAATTATTTAAACACCTCACATCATATTGCAAGTTGATCCGCTAGCAACACTCTGTGCTCTGTAACGTATTTTGCGAAATAGCTAAAGAAAAAACCCTAGTCTTTAAAAGTTAATACGAATCATTCTCATTTAATTTATCATTACTTCACTTTTATACAGAGTGAAAACATCATGGAATCAATGAAGCAAGAACCATTGCAAACGTTTGCTAAATGTCTACTGATTGCAGTTACCTGCGCACATATAGGTATTTCTGTCGGGCACACACAGGAAAGCTCACCAGAAACAAGTATGGCAACCGTCTTCGTGATCGGCGGGGAAGAAAACCTCACCAGCCTTGGTGGTGCAGGCCAAATTCTGGGCAAGAAGGAACTGGAGGACTCCCACGTTTTCACTGTCAATGAAGCATTGCGTAAAGTGGCAGGCGTACATGCACGCGATGAAGAGGGATTCGGCTTACGCCCCAATATCGCCATGCGTGGATTGAATCCGACGCGGTCTACCAAGATCACCTTGTTGGAAGATGGGCTGCCATTGGCCTATGCACCTTATGGGGACAACGCTAGCTATTACCACCCGATGGTGGATCGCTATGAGCGAATTGAAGTACTCAAAGGCGCAAGTTCTCTGATGTTTGGACCACAAACCGTGGGTGGTGTGGTGAATTACATCACCCCTGCTCCTCGGCAGGCTTTCGGGGGGTATGTTCAGGGTGTGATGGGCAATCGCGATTACTCCAACGGCAAGGTGAGCATTGGCGGAAAAGGCTTGAACTTAGATTACGGACAAAAGCAAGGTGACGGCGCTCGTGACAATATGTCTCACAAACTCGATGACCTCAACATCAAGTACAGCACTGAAGTAAGCGAACGCCAAGCCATCACCCTTCGCACCAACCTCTACAAAGAAGACTCGGTACAGACCTACTCCGGGCTGACGCAAGCAGAATTCGAAAATCTTGGGTCCAGCTATAACCCGTTTAAAAATGATCGCTTTGAAGCGCAACGAACTGGCCTATCAATCACCCACGACTTTCTTATCACTGACCAAACCACCTTGATCACCAGCGTGTATTACTCAAAATTTGACCGTGACTGGTGGCGTCAGGCTAGCACCAGTCAAGATGGGCAATGTGCAGCACTTAACCCATCACGATTAGCTGGCGTTGCCATCAATCCGGACAGCTGTAACTCTACCCAAGGACGTCTGCGTAACTACGAAACTTGGGGAATAGAACCTCGAATAACGGTCACGCACAGTCTGGGGGAATTTCAAGCAGGTGCTCGCATGCATTTTGAAGAACAGAACCGCAGGCAGATCAATGGCACTTCGCCAACAGCAAGAAGCGGAACATTGGCCGAAAACAATCTGCGAAATACCAGCGCGTACTCTGGCTTCATAGCTAACCGGTTTGATATTGGAAAATTCACACTGACGCCAATAGCACGCTATGAATCCATCAAGGCCGAGAGAAATAACCTTCTGACAGCACAAAGAGGAGAGAGCAACGTTTATGCCTTTACGCCAGGGTTAGGTGTTACTTGGAACCCAAGGGATACGCTGACTGTTTTTACAAGCTTGCATAAAGGGTTTGCGCCTCCCCGGGTCGAAGACTTGATAGGCAGTACAGGCACGATCACCAACGTCAGCGAAGAGAAATCCAAGAACTTTGAAGTGGGTTTTCGAATGCAAGCCATGAAAAGAGTTTCTGTACAAGGCGCCTACTTCAGAAACGCTTATGACAATTTGATCGCGGTTGGATCGATTGCGGGTGGAAGTACACCTCTGTCACAAGGAAAAGGCTTGTTTGAAGGCATTGAACTTGCAGCTGATGCAGATTTTTCATCCGGCATATTCGGCCGACTGGCTTATACATGGCTGCCGACTGCGGAACAGACAGAAGCCTTTCGTAATGTTTTTGACGGAACAAAAGTGGGCTCACAAGGAAAACGTCAAGCTTATGCACCAGAAAATACCTTAACTGCTGCCTTGGGTTATGAGGGGGGAGCCTTCAAAGGAGAACTAGAAGCCCAATATGTGGGAAGCCAGTTCTCGGATTTTGCGAACACAGTTGCACCGACAACAGATGGACAAAAGGGAGAAATCGCAGCCTACAACGTTTGGAATGCCAGCCTCAATTACAGGTTTGATAAAGCTCTGTCAGCATTTGTAACAGGGAAGAATTTACTCGACAAAACATATGTTGTTGACCGAACGCGTGGCATTTTGATCGGTATGCCGCGTTTGATTCAGATTGGTGTTAAGTACACTTTCAATTGAGTTGAAAAAATGCATTGGCTATGGGAGTTGGTCTGGTTTGGGCATCACTCTCATCGCCAAAATGAATTTTCATAAGCTGAGCCATGCAGAGATTCCCCACAGCACCACATACAGCAAAGATCCTGCCAGCAATCCGATGTGGCCAAATGAACCCATGAAATTAGCAGCTATCAAACCCCACAGTGGGATCAATTGCTGGGCATGAACACCAAGAAAATGTGCAGGTCGAATGTCCTTGTACAAATGCCAGCCAACAATAGGTAAGCCTTGACCTGCTGGAGGTTGATTGCCACCCAGCATGAAACCACTGATGGTTGAAAGAACAAACGTCAACACAAGTCCAATGATCACACCCAGTGTTTCAACGGGTATGTCTGCGCTTTTTTGTTCTTTCCATATTTCCCATGCCAACCAAGCTTGTGAAGCGGTCAATCCAACAGCTGCAATCGCCATCACACCAAACATGAATGCATGGAAAGAGTCACTGACGTTGTAGTGAGAACCAGAACCTTGAGAAGCTTGATAGCTGATGTAAACCACTTCAAACAAAGAAGTTGTCACCAGCAATGCCACTATCCAGTCATAGGCATAGGTTTGATCAACATTGGAATGAGCAACCTTTAAAACCCACACTGTCGTCAATGCAAACAATGCAGTTGACGCCATGAACTTCATGGGTTTCACCCAAATACCGACCTCTCTAATAAAACGGTGATCATTGAGAGACCATATATAAGTAAGTATCAGAGTAATCAACATGAGCAGTCCATAGCCAACTAAAAACTTCGAAGTCAAGCTAAGCAACTGCCACTCTAAACCTATCCATTCTTGATATTTGTACATGTATTTCATTGATATGTTTTCGATAAAAAGTTGGACATTATTAAATGGGAACTGAAGTATGGTGTTGCTAAGCATCCACGGTGAAAAATCCAGCTCAAATGGCTTCGCAAGCAAGCTGTGAAACTTCAACTAAGTATTCTTCTTTTCAAGTTCCTGCTGTAAGTCAATCCATGCGGGGTCAAAATTCAGTTTCTTGGCAATGGGTGAACTTGACTCCACAACTCGCCAAAACGGTGCAAGGTCTTTTGTGCTGCCTGTTCGGCTGAACTCTTCCCAGGAGTGCTCCGCAACGATTCTGAGAAAAATGGACGTTGATACTGGGCAGGTGGCGTCACAGTTGTTCTTGTCTGCCAGGCTGCGCCTGAAAGCTTGGATGGACATGATGGATCCTGGCGTGATTCTCTTGAGTTCTTCAGCCACCTCAACTGGAGATGAAATGTGCAGCTTTGAGCCTTTGGGGATGCCTGCAAAGTCTTTATCCAAAAAGACATGATGAGGCGGTTTTGCCTGCATCTTTTCAGCCCATGTTTTCCTCGCTCTTGGCAT
>RFMX01000143.1 GCA_009927495.1 Betaproteobacteria bacterium | reverse complement strand
AAAAAAAATCAATTGATCTTCAAAAGGCAACTGGCTCAACACCAAAGCCCATCATCAAGAATGATTTTTTTACCGAGAAAAAAACCCATATCAAAGATCAAATTCGACGCGTAAATGAAGAACATATCAAAGAAAATAGACAACAAATAAATAGTCAAAAATCAATCTCAGACAACCGGCAAAAATTTGAAGACGATGCGCCCATCACCAGCCAGCGGTTATTCGGCAGTAACGATGTCTTGGAAGAAAACACAGCGCATATAGACAAAACCCATATCGTTGACCACTTTGCACGCTTTAACCAGACCGTCCCCGCAAGAACGACAACACAACTTGCAAGCGCATCATCAGTTACTCAAAATCCTGGCACTGCCCGTAAACCTCGAAACGCTGCGACAAAGATTGGCAAGCAAGTCAAGGTCAATTCACCCAGTAGCGATTCAAGCACACGGTTGAAGATGAGCGTCAAGCAAAAATTCGTCGCATGAAGAAAAAGTTACAAAATGCCAATCAAAAACTCAAAGATATACAAGAGCGTGATCAATAGTCATGATGCTTTCATAAACACCCTCTAAAACGTATTGAAGATATAGAAGGGGTAATAGCATGAAAGAAAACGCTCAACTCGATACTGAGCAATTACGAAAAATCCGTGAAGACATCTTGGACTCCATAGACGAGGAACTTGAGATGGCCATGGAAGATGGCGAAAACGAAAACGACCCTTTTGCCTCAGATGAAGAGAAGAAAATTCGTGCCAGTTATTTTCGTGAACTACTGCGCTTGCAAGGTGAGTTGGTTAAGTTACAAGACTGGGTTGTTGCCACCAAACAAAAAGTAGTGATTCTTTTTGAGGGGCGTGATGCTGCGGGCAAGGGTGGCGTTATCAAACGAATTACCCAAAGGCTTAACCCCCGCGTCTGCCGAGTTGCAGCTCTGCCCGCTCCTAACGACCGAGAGCGCACACAATGGTATTTCCAACGCTATGTCACGCATCTTCCCGCAGCGGGCGAAATCGTACTTTTTGATAGGAGTTGGTACAACCGCGCAGGTGTTGAGCGTGTGATGGGTTTTTGCACAGAAGATGAATACGAAGAATTTTTCCGAACTGTCCCCGAATTTGAAAAAATGCTGGTCAGAAGCGGCATCATCCTATTGAAATATTGGTTTTCTATCACCGATGATGAGCAGCACGCTCGCTTTTTGGGCCGCATACATGACCCCTTGAAGCAGTGGAAGCTCAGCCCTATGGATCTAGAAAGCCGAAGACGCTGGGAAGATTACACCCGTGCAAAAGAAACCATGATCGAGCGAACCCATATTGCAGAAGCGCCGTGGTGGGTAGTTCAAGCGGTAGATAAGAAACGCGCCCGTCTAAACTGTATCGACCATTTACTTTCTCAGTTCAACTACCACGAGATTGAACATGCAGAGATCGCCTTGCCCGCACGTGTGAGAAATCCTGATTACATTCGTAACCCTGTTCCTGAGCAAATGATGGTCCCTGAGAAATACTAAGGCTGCTTTGAAGCGGGACAGAATGCAAAAAATGGCTTGGTTTGTCAAATAATTGTTATATAAAACAACAATTTAGACAAAAATAGTGAGAATTCATGTGCACTTGTTAAGTCTTGCTGTTAAAAAGACTTCAAACACATGGAGTTTTTATGTACAAGTTGATAAGTATTCTGATTTTTTTACTTTTTCCGGTATTTGCTAGGGCTGCAGACATTTCATCCTGCACGCTTAAAACCAAGCCTGATGAAATGAATTATTGCAAAGCATCCTATGCGGGCAGCGCGACTTTTTGTGACATGATCAAAAACGGCGAATTGAAAAGAGATTGCTATTTTTTGGTCATCCGGGTTCAAAGAAGTAATGCTTACCAAGTTAAAAAAGCCGAACCTGAAGCTGCAGAAAAAGAATAATCGATAGTTACTTTGAAGTCGACTGGTTTGGGCCCGTTTCAACCAAGTCGCATGAAGCCATTGAATTTTTTTGGTTCTTAAGGTTGAGAGCAACATAAGGCTCTTCAGGATAGCTAGAAGCCAAAAGACAATGCATAAATTTCAACCCAGAGGGCATATTTCACAGGACTTATTATGTGATGCTTTAAACGCGTGAACTTTTGAAAGCAAATCATGACCAGGCCAGTGTTACCCGAGCAACAAATTCATCCTGACGTTCAAGCCACTATTGCCCAATTTAACCAAGATATTGTTCAAGAGGTTCAGTTGGCGATTGCCCAGCACCAAGTAGTGGTGGTAGGAATGAAGCAAAACCCTCTTGTCAAGAATGTTCGCGCCTTGCTTTCAGAGGCTGGCATTTCTTACCACTATTTAGAGTATGGAAGTTATTTCAGCCAATGGAAGCGTCGCTTGGCTTTGAAAATGTGGACCGGTTGGCCCACATTTCCCATGGTGTTT
>RFMX01000280.1 GCA_009927495.1 Betaproteobacteria bacterium | reverse complement strand
CTCAAGTGGCTAAAGACCTGAAATATTGCTTATGGCGTTTGACTTCATGACGGGACACTGAACTTTGAAATCACGTTTGTTCGACTCCTGCGTTGGTGCTCGAACTTCACATTAAAAAAATTAACTGGCGGAATACTGATCTTTGGTCAAGCTGCTATAAGTTGCAACTTGACTTTTTATCAAGTGCCGCAGCTGCACTAAAAATGTCAAAGCCGCGCGCTTTTGCAGCGCTTGAGCGATATTCATGTGGCGAGATGAAACCTTGCCCTTGGAAAAAATCCTAGCGCCAATTTGCTGGCCGCCAAAATACCGAACAACAACATCGCAGCACGCAAGGGCCAAGGGCCATCGGCAGAACTGGCTGCACCCACCCACAGCAGCAGTATTGGCCCTAATAACAATGCCAAGCTTCGGCCGATCCAAGGCGACATCAAGCTTGCAGTAGCTTGGAATTGACGCGGACGACAGCAATGCAGCGCCCATGCCATTGCTGGCAACACAATCGCTAGCACGCCTTGCCAAACACTGCTGCCAAGCAGCAGAAGTGCGCCGCCCAGTAACAAGACCAAAACGACTTGGGTCTGCGCGTTAGGCGAAACGCGTGCCGCGCCCCACCCACGCAGCAAACCCGCCACCATGACCGGCAGGCCCGCCATCAACGCCAAATGAAACGCGACCATGAGATCGGTGCGCCAGCCCAAACCTGCACACCAAGTGTTGTCAAGCCACAAACTGCCCATCATTAAACCCATGGCCGAGGGTGCCAGCAGTGATTCAATTTGCGCCTGGCCACCACGGCAAACGACACTACGCCTAAATGTGCCGTGGTCGCGCATCCACAAAACCGAGGCGCAAAGCGTCAGCAAAAAACTCACCGTCCAAGGCGTGCTATGCAACACCTCAGGCAAGTGCAAGCTCAGCATGACCAAGGCTCCAGCTAACAAGGGATGCCAAGCAAGCGACCCCATCTCGAAAGTACTTACTTGGCTACGTGTTTCCACCATAGCGCTCCACAGCCCCCAAAGCAGCGCCAGAATCAGCAAGCTCAGTTGCGCTTGAGCGGGACCGAGCAACTGGCTTGTTAGTCCCACTCCCAAAGCGGTAAGCAGACCGCTAAGGCCGATGAGCATGGGTGGGCAGCGAAACACCCAAGCTTGGCCTCGGCACATGAGACGCGCCGTCCACCACAGTGCTACTGGCACGACCCCACTGGCCAGTGACCAGCCCAAACGGCTGCCTTGCTCGCCCAACCACAGCCAGCCTAGCAGCAAAAGCGTCCACTGCGCCACTTCCCCCACATGGGCCAATGCGTCACTTGCATTGAGCTTGGCGTGCAAAGCCTCAGACATGGGCATAACCATGCAGTTCGTCAGAACCGTTTACCGCATGTACGCTGACATTGAAAGACACGATGACTCGCTCAGACAGCCCGTGGTAAGGCATGGCTTGGTGCACCAACCACGATGGGAAGACCACTAGTTGGCCAGGCAGCGGCTCAATGTCCAGATGCGCATTTTGTAAATAGGCATTGCCAAAATCCATGGCTGCACCGCCCAAGCGATTGAAGTGCGGGCCGTAAAAACGAGTCACACCGTTGGCAGCACCTAGCACCGGGTGAGCAGTGCGCGCGTCTTGAGGATCGACTTGCAGGCAATACACCCCCGACCACGAGCAGTTGCCATGCGTGTGCACATCATGGTGGCTGCCATGGCTGGAGATCTGAAACCAAATACCACGCACAGCGATATGAAAGCCCGGCTTGGCCTCGGGCCAAGCGCCTTGGTTTGCCAGGACCACGGTTTGGCGCACGCTGTCGACGATGAATGCAATCAATTGCTCCCATTCGGACAGCTTGATGCGTTGCAATAAATCGTCTCGGCTGGCGTAAAAGGCTTTAGGTCCGTCTACCGCACCAGGGTCGGTGGCGCGCATGGTTTGAAACACCCGCACCAGCACCTCGTTGACATCATCGGCTTGCGCAAAGCGATGCACGCCTATGGGTGTGTGCCAAAACTGATGCAAGGGGTCGGCTGGGATCATCGATCAAACCGTTGCTTGCAAATCGACCGGCCATTTCAGTTGATGACCGGTGCGCTCAGCCAGTGCTTGAATATCTTCTGGCGTGTCCACATCAGTGCGGTAACGCAGGTTGGCGCTGACCCAGGCATGCACTTTTTCGGGATGCGCCGATTGCCATTGGCGACAGCCCAGATTGGCTGTGCCAGCCAAGATCTGCTCGCGCACCTCGGCGCTGAACATTACCGGGTTACCTGGCAAGCCGTCCACCGTGGGTTGCACCACCTGCGTGTAGTCGGGGCGTTTTTTGTAGGCGCCAATCAAGTCGTTGATATCTTGCGAGTTGATCAAGGGCTGATCGGCCAGTGCCACCAGCATCGCATCAAGCTTGGGCGACAGTGCTTGTAAACCTAAGCGCAGCGAAGAGACTTGCCCCGCATCGGGGTCGGGGTTGCGCACCAGTGTGACCGGAAACTCTTTACTGCTTCTTCGATGCGCTCGGCGTAGTGGCCTAGCACCACCACCACCTCGTCCATACCCGCTCCAGACAGCGCAATCAGCTGGCGGCGAATCAGCGGCACACCACCCAGCTCCAACAGGCTTTTGGGGCGCTGACCCATGCGCGAGCCCGAACCCGCTGCCAACAGCACCGCGCCTACCGCCAAGCGGCTGTATAAGCCACCTCCGCCTTTGAGAATGCAACCCATGTTCAGCCTCCGCAGCAAGATGATTTGACGGCTGTGGCGACCGCCGACACCGAAGACACGACGAGCTCATCTTGTGCCGCCTCGGGCATTGCCGCTGAGACTGAGAAAGCTTGAATGGGCTCAGGCTGGACTTGAGCTGGCTTGGCGTGGCGCGCTCGCCGCGCAGCCACCACCGAACTGAGCACAGACAGGGCAATTTCTTCGGGCGTTTGGGCGCCAATGAACTCGCCTGCAGGCGCTACGATGCGAGCCACTGCGCCAGCGTCTTCGCCACTGGCGACCAAGCTGCTGCGCAACACACTGGCTTTTTTGGCGCTGGAGACAAACCACAGGCCCTGCGATTGCAGAGCCAAAGCAGCCTTAAGGCCTTGCAGATCTCGGCGACCTTGCGTGGCCACCACCACAAATGGGATCGAGCTCAGTTGCGCACAGACCGCGGGAGCATCGTCGCTGGACAAGACGGTGTCTGCATCAGGAAAGTCGCCCGCTTGCGCTGAATGGGCCACCACTGCCACACGCAAGCCCACACGCGGGGCCAAGCTCACCAAGGCACGCGCCACCGGCGAATCGCCCACCACAGCTAGGGTCGCTGAGGGCAAAACTGGGTCGATGAACAATTCGAGAGTACCTCCCGAGTGGCAGGCCATGCCGAATTCGAGTACCTCACCCAGATCGCGTTCAGCGCTTTCCTCAGAGGGGGAAATGCGAATTTTTCGTGGCTGCCCATCGAGCAGGGCGCTTCGCACGGTTTTGAGAACGGCCGGTTGGGCGCAACCACCGCCTATCCAGCCGTGGATTTGGCCATCCGCCATGACGACAGCTTTGTCACCGGCTTTGCCCGAGGTAGGGGCTTGCGCACTCAACACAGTGACCAAGGCAAAGGCTTGATCTTCGCTGTGCAGCCGTGCAGCTTGGGTGATCCATTCGTGGCGGTTCATGGCTATCTCCTTGAATTCAAAGTTTAGTGCAACACATGCCTTGCTGCTATCAGGTCGGACAAGCTGGCGAAGGGCACGAACCGCTCAATGCAGCTGCGAGCCTGTTGCACAGCCGCGGCGGCGGGCACTTGGCGCGTAGGGTGAAACCAGGTGATACGAGCCCCGCGTGCACGAACTTCTTGTAGCGCAGCGCTCAACAATTCTGGCGCGTCGGTGTCGAAACCATCCGAAAACACCCACACACGTGAGCCCCGGTTGAGTTGCGCACGTGCATGGTGACGGGCAAAGTCTTGCAGGCTTGCCGCGATGCGCGTGCCACCACCAAAACCTGCTGTGACGGCGTTGACCTTTTCCTGAATCGATGGGGTGTCACGCTGCATATAAGAAGTGACTTCGGCCAAGCGGGTATGAAAGACAAACACGCGGGCGTCTGCTTCCAACGCAAAGGCGCGGGCCACGCGCAAAAACAGCGCGGCGTGCGACTCCATGGAGCGGCTCACGTCAGCCAAGATGAACAAACGCGGTGGCTCTTGGCGTTTGACTTTCCAAGCCGGCTGCATCAGCTCGCCGCCCCAGGCCACGCTGCGGCGAAGGGTCTGGCGTAAATCGAGGCGCTGGCCACGTGGGGCCAGGCGCCATCGGCGGGTGGGGCGGGGCTGTAGTTTGGCGGTGATTTGGCGCGCCAGTTGTTGCAAGGCGCTGAGTTCTTGGGGCATCCACATCTGACCATCTCGCTGGTGCAAGGCCTCGGTGCGGCTGGCGCCGCCTTGGGCGCGGGGCGTGCCTGCGTCATGTTCGTCTAGACCTACCGCAGGCATATCGCCCGCAGTTTGGGGCGCTGCCTGCGGGCCACCGGCCTGGGTGTTGGGTTGTTGGGCCGCGTCCATCTGATCGTGCAAGGCTTGCACACTTTGGCGCAGGTTGCGGCTGGGGCGGGTTTGGCCGCTGACTTTGACGCCACCGCGCAGTTTCTCGGGGTGCCAAAACCGCTCATACACATCTGGCCATAGCTGCCATTCGCGGTGACTGTGGCAAGCAATGGCACGCCAAGCCGCCTGAAGGGGTTTTTCTTGCAAAGGGCCAAAGTGCAAGGCAGCTTGCAGCATGGCCTGTTGCTCGGCTACACCCACCGTCAGGCCGTGCTCGCGAAGAAGCCCAGCAAAACCCGCCAGTCGCTCAGAGGGCATGCTGGCTGGGGTGTCTTTCATACAGCGACCTGCGGCTGGGCTGCATCCTTTTCGGCCACCCCCACAGAACGTCGCCCTTCAACCAGTTGGCGCAGCCGATCTGGCCCCACCAAAAAGCGGTCCTCACGGGTTTTGAGCAAGCAGCCTAGAGTGCCCAATACGTTTGCCATGTCTTCTGGCAAGTTGTTGTGACCCAACTTGAACAAAGCGCTTACCCAGTCCAATGTTTCGGCGATGCCGGGAATCTTGGCCAGGTCTTCACGGCGAAGGCGTTGCACAAACTGCACTGCTTCCTCTACCAAATGGCTGTCGGCCAGCGGCAAAGTGCTTTTGACAATGGCGATCTCGCGTGCCAGCGTCGGGTAATCGAGGTAGTGGTAAAGACAGCGCCGACGCAGCGCGTCGGACAACTCTCGTGTGCCGTTGCTGGTGAGTATGACTTGCGGAATGTGGGTGGCGCAAAGCGTGCCGATTTCGGGCACGGTAATTTGGTAGTCGGCCAGCACTTCGAGCAAAAAAGCTTCAAAGGCTTCATCGGCGCGGTCGATCTCATCGATCAGCAGCACGCAAGGGCCGGTCTGGCTGATGGCGCGCAGCAAGGG
>RFMX01000118.1 GCA_009927495.1 Betaproteobacteria bacterium | reverse complement strand
GCTGACATCCAAGGGCGTGGCGTCATGGGCGGTCTTGAGTGCATCGGCCGCACTGAGTTCGATGCTGCTGCCGTGGCCAAAAGCTTGCATTCGCATAACCCATGCTTTCACCAAGGGGGTAGCGTCCAAAATGCCTGCCAGCAAAGGCACTTTGACTACCGTGAACCACACAGAGTGGTAGATAGAAAAGTCTGCCAATGTGGGCTGCGCACCCATCACAAAGTCTTGGCCCTCCAACATGCTGGAAACACGGCGCAGGTAATTTTTATAAGCGCTGGTGGCATCACCGGCTGGCATACGTGCTGCCCCACCTCGCATGGCTTGCCGATCTTGGGGAAATACTTTCACTACCTCGGGATCTATGCTGGCAAACACATGGGCTGCGCCTGCTGGTTGAAAGTTGTAACCCATGGCAGCAGGAAAAACAATGTTGTCTGCCCATTGCGCCACGGTACGCACCAGGCCCTTGGGGTGTTTGCCATACAGCGAAGGTTCGGGTTGCAGTTGGTCCAGTACATTGCAAATCAGGCTGGTGTCGCAATAAACATCGGCCCCGATTTGCAAGACCGGCGTACGGCGGTAGCCACCTGTCAAAGGCAGGAGGTCGGGCTTGGGCATGACCATGGGAATGGTGACACCTTGCCACGACAGTTTTTTGTAGCCCAAGATCAAGCGCACTTTTTCTGCGAAAGGCGATGTCGGGTAGTGGTGAAGAATCAGGGAGGACATCAGAGTTTCACCACTTGTTTGCCAAAGTTTTTGCCTTTGAGCAAGCCGAAAAACGCTTCAGGTGCATTGGCCAAACCATGGGCCACGGTTTCACGGGGTTTGAATTTGCCACTGCCCACCAGCGCGCCCAATTCTTTCAAAGCTTCAGGCCAATCAGCAGGGTGTTCGCTGACGATAAAGCCTTGCACTTTCAAGCGGCTCATCAAAATCAAAGAAGGGTTGGTCATAGGGATGGGCTTGCCGTTGTAGCCCGCAATCATGCCGCAGACTGCAATGCTGCCGAACTCGTTCATGCGCAACATCACCGC
>RFMX01000420.1 GCA_009927495.1 Betaproteobacteria bacterium | reverse complement strand
ATGTCCCGCTATTTAGAGCGCGCTGAAAACATGGCGCGTATTCTTGAAGTAGGGCAATCGTTCGCATTGCTGTCTACGTCTGACAGCAACCGAGCCGCTCCGGACTCGGCAAGCGAGCCGCTGGTCATTACCGACACGCTGGCCGGATTCCAAGCCACGGGCCGGCCCATGCGCTCTGACCAGGTGGCGCAGTTTCTTGCTTGGGACCCAGACCATCCTTCATCGATTTTTAATTGCATCCAGTCCTGCCGCGAAAACGCGCGCTCTGTGCGCGGAGCTATGACAGTGGAAATGTGGGAATGCATCAACGACACCTGGCTGGAGTTGCTATCACGCAAAAAGAAAATCAAAGGTCCGGATCACATGGTGGATTCCTCTTTTTTTGAATGGATCAAGCAACGCTCGCACTTATTCAGGGGAGTTACCTTTGCAACTATTCAGCGCGACCAACCCTATCACTTCATTCGGTTGGGCACATACCTGGAGCGCGCCGACAATACTGCACGCATACTGAGTGTGAAAACCCAAGTGGAGCAGCCAGAGAGTAACGATCTGGTGGACGACTATTACCGCTTAGGCGCAGTACTGCGTTCGGTTTCGGCGCTGGAGGCTTATCGCGATACTTACCGCGACGCCATAGATACCGACCGTGTGTCCGAGTTACTGATCTTTAACCCACGCGTGCCGCGTTCGCTGCACTTTTGTCTAGACGAAACCGCTTACATACTGAAACAATTGCCCCAGCAAACCGGACGCGAAGCACGCAAGCGCTGCGCCAACCTTTTGACCAATTTGAAATTCGGCAGCTTGCGCGAGGTATACGACAGCGGTCTGGAAAATTACCTTGAACTGTTTGTCAAAGAAAATATTGCGCTGGCCGAAGCGGTGCAAACCGATTACCTGGAGTCCATCGCATGAAGCTACAGGTATTTCACGAAACCACTTACCGCTACGAGAAACCGGTGCGCCGCAGCATTCAAATGCTGCGCATGACTCCGGCTAAAACCCAGCGTCAAAACGTATTGAACTGGCAAATGGACCTACCAGGAAAAGCAACGCCCTGGACAGACGCTTACGGCAATCTCTGCCATTGCCTGGTATTGGAAAACGCCAGCCAGAACATTGTGCTGCGCGCGCGCGGAAGCGTAGATTTGATCGATTCGGACCAGGGTGAGCCCGAAGGTCCTGTTCCGCACGCAGTGTATTTGCGATCCACAAAGATGACCTGTGTAGATGCATCGATTCAAAACTTTATTGAACCTTTTCGCTCATCGGTCAAGTCGCGACCCTACATGGCTTTGCACGATGTGATGCTGGCTTTGCTGGATCGCATGCCTTATGAGACCGGCATCACGCACGTTGGCGACTCAGCGGCGCAGTCATTTGCTAAGGGTAAGGGCGTGTGTCAGGATCACACGCATGTGTTTCTGGCTTGCGCGCGCTTTCTTGGCGTACCGGCACGCTACGTCAGCGGTTATTTGCATTCGGCGCAAAACGAGCAAGTCGCTAGCCACGCATGGGCCGAGGCCTGGGTGGGGGGACGCTGGATAGGCTATGACGTTAGCAACTCAAGTGATGCAGATAGGGGCCATATTCGACTGGCGCATGGCCTGGACTATGAAGATGCCAGCCCAGTGCGGGGCATGCGTATTGGTGGTGGCAATGAAACCATGCACAGCTTTGCAAAAGTAGAATCAAACATCTACGATCAGCAATAAGGCAAGACATGACTTACTGTGTTGGTATGGTGCTCGACGAAGGACTGGTGTTCGCCTCAGACTCGCGCACTAACGCGGGTGTTGACCATGTGTCCACGTTTTGCAAAATGACGGTTCTCGAAACCCCGGGCCAAGGTGTCATCGTCATGCTCAACAGCGGCAACCTAGCGACTACGCAGCAAGTGGTCAGCCGCATCAAGCAGCATGCGGTGGACGCGGAAAAACCATTGACCGCGCACGCGTCCATGTTCACCGTGGCTGAACTGGTCGGGCGTGAATTGCGCAAAACCATTCATACCACCATGAACGAAGCCCCCGAGCAAAGCGACGTGGATTTCACCGCAACATTTCTGGTCGGCGGTCAGGTCAAAGGCGAAGCACCGCGTTTGTTCATGGTGTATCCGCAGGGCAATTTCATCGAGTCCACGGCGGATACGCCTTTCTTTCAGATCGGCGAGAGCAAATATGGCAAGCCTATTTTGGACCGCGTTATTCAACCCGGTATCAGCATGTCGCAGGCCATCAAATGCGCCTTGGTGTCGTTTGACTCAACTATCAAAAGTAATTTGTCAGTAGGTCTGCCTATCGATGTCGCCTTGGTCAAAACTAATGATTTGCAAGTTACCAAACGGCACCGTATCGACTCCGAAGACACTTACTTCAGAGATTTACGCAGCAGTTGGAGCCAAGGTCTGCGTCAGGTGTTCGGGCAATTACCCGATCCGCAGTGGCTAAAGTAAGTCGTGATTTGAATTCGCTTCCTCTGTCGACCGTGTAATATACGTGCAATAACTTGATGAAATTTGAGGGCAAAAAGTCACCCTGAGGCCCTCAGCGTGACAACTAGTTGCGTATAAAAGGAAAAAGCA
>RFMX01000009.1 GCA_009927495.1 Betaproteobacteria bacterium | reverse complement strand
CTTCAACGGTCAAAGTGCAATTGGTGCGCAGCCCCATCGGCACCAAAGAATCTCACCGCGCCACTGTGCGTGGTTTAGGGCTTGCGCAAAATCGGCAGCACCAGCGAACTGCAAGATACACCTGCAGTGCGCGGCATGATCAACAAGATCAGTTATCTGGTCAAAGTACTCTAAGGTTTCGCCATGCAACTCAATGAAATCAAACCCGCAGATGGCTCACGCAAAAACCGTCGCCGTGTAGGTCGCGGTATTGGTTCTGGTCTGGGTAAAACCGCAGGACGTGGTCACAAGGGGCAAAAATCTCGCTCAGGCGGCTACCACAAAGTGGGTTTTGAGGGCGGTCAAATGCCTTTGCAACGCCGCTTGCCCAAGCGTGGTTTCAAGTCACAAACCTTGAAATACAACGAAGAAGTCACACTCACTTCTTTGCAGTTGCTTGACATCAGCGACATCGATGTTTTGGCGCTCAAAACCGCTGGTTTGGTCAGTCAAATGGCCAAAGTGGTCAAGGTCATCAAGACCGGCGAAATTTCACGTGCTGTCAAGCTCAATGGCATTGGTGCCACTGCCGCTGCCAAAGCTGCGATCGAAGCCGCTGGCGGCTCTGTCGCTTAAGCACTGAAGAAAGAACACAGACACCGTGGCTACCAGCGCTTTGCCTAAAACAGACAAGTATGGCGACTTGCGTCGTCGGCTTATCTTTTTGCTGCTTGCACTGATTGTTTACCGAATCGGTACACATATTCCTGTCCCCGGCATCAACCCCGATCAGCTCACGCAGTTGTTCAACGGTCAGCAAGGCGGTATTCTCAGCCTCTTCAATATGTTCTCGGGTGGCGCACTGTCACGCTTCAGTATTTTTGCGCTGGGCATCATGCCTTACATCTCGGCCTCCATCATCATGCAACTGATGTCGTATGTGGTGCCCAGCATGGAAGCGTTGAAAAAAGAAGGCGAAGCAGGGCGTCGCAAAATCACCCAATACACCCGCTATGGCACCTTGGGCTTGGCTATTTTCCAATCCATGGGCATTGCCTTGGCATTAGAGTCCTCAGCAGGTTTGGTTAATGATCCAGGCATCGTCTTTCGTGTGACCGCCATGGTGTCTTTAACCGCTGGCACCATGTTCCTGATGTGGCTGGGCGAGCAAATCACAGAGCGCGGTTTGGGCAACGGTATTTCCATCATCATCTTCTCGGGTATTGCTGCTGGTCTGCCCAGTTCCATTGGCGGATTGCTGGAGTTGGTTCGCACCGGCGCCATGAGCATCATCATCGCCTTATTGATTGTGGTGTTGGTTGGTTTGGTCACCTACTTCGTCGTGTTTGTTGAACGTGGTCAGCGCAAAATCTTGGTCAATTACGCTCGACGTCAGGTGGGCAACAAGGTTTACGGCGGGCAGTCATCGCACTTGCCTTTGAAGCTCAACATGGCGGGTGTCATACCGCCCATCTTTGCTTCGTCCATCATCTTGTTGCCTTCGACAGTGGTCAGCTGGTTCAGCGCTGGCGAAAGCATGAACTGGTTGAAAGACATTTCTGCAGCGCTCTCACCTGGTCAACCCATCTATGTGATGTTGTACGCCGTTGCC
The DNA here is from genome assembly GCA_009927495.1 of Betaproteobacteria bacterium. Lineage (GTDB taxonomy): Bacteria > Pseudomonadota > Gammaproteobacteria > Burkholderiales > Burkholderiaceae_C > Limnohabitans. The sequence goes on along the minus strand of RFMX01000009.1, from coordinate 145 downwards.
ATCATCTTCTTCTGTTTCTTCTACACAGCCTTGGTGTTCAACAGCCGCGAAACTGCAGACAACTTGAAAAAAAGTGGCGGCTTTATCCCCGGCATTCGCCCTGGTGACCAAACCGCTCGCTTCATCGACAAAATTTTGTTACGTC
>RFMX01000138.1 GCA_009927495.1 Betaproteobacteria bacterium | reverse complement strand
TAACCCAGTCCGCGTACCGTGGCGATACGGATAGGTCCCTTTTCGATCTTTTTGCGCAGGCGGTGGATGTACACCTCGATGGCGTTGTTGCTGACCTCTTCGCCCCATTCGCACAAGCGTTCGACCAACTGGTCTTTGCTGACCAAGCGGCCAGAGCGCTGCAACAACACTTCTAACAAACCCAGTTCACGTGCCGACAGTTCCACCATGCGTCCATCGATGGTGGCAACACGTCCGGCTTGGTCGTACACCAAGGGACCGTGGTTGATGGTGGCGGTGGTGCTGCCCATGCCGCGGCGCGTCAGGGCGCGCACCCGCGCTTCCAACTCTTGCAGCGAAAACGGCTTGGCCATGTAATCGTCTGCGCCATAGTCCAAGCCCTTGACGCGTTCGTCCACGCTGTCAGCGGCGGTGAGGATAAGCACAGGCAGGTTGTTGCCTCGGGCGCGAAGCCGCTTCAAGACTTCCAGGCCGTGCATTTTGGGCAGGCCCAAATCGAGGATGATGAGGTCGAATTCTTGCGAGGTCATCAAAGCGGCATCGGCTTCACCGCCGTTGGCGACATGGTCGACGGCAGCGCCGGATGCGCGCAGGGTACGAAGCAAACCGTCTGCCAGCACCTGGTCATCTTCAGCGATCAGTATGCGCATGCGCTGTCTCCCTCGACTGAGTTTTCGTCCATTCTAGGGTGAACTTAGCTACAAAAAGCCGCAAATAGATGGGGGTTAACGCCAGTCTGCGGCGTAGGCTTCGAGTCCCAAGCTGACCACGGTGGCGACATCGACGCCCACTTCTTGTCGAAACTCTTCCTCGGTTTGCGCGATGGCGGCTTCAAAGGCTTTCAGCCATGAAAGGCCTGTCTCGGTGAAGACGATGCGTTTGGCGCGTGCGTCTCCTTCGTCATCTTCTCGGCGTACCACCCCCCAAGCCACGCATTGGTTGACCAAGTCGCCCATGGCCTGTTTGCTCATGCCGGCCATGGTGGCGAGTTCATTCAACCTTGCGCCTTGCAAGGGCAGGTGCCGCGTGATGTGGATGTGCGCTGCGCTCACCTTGTCACGGGCCGCCAAATTGGACAAGGCCAAAGGAGCGTCCATGTGCTGCGCCATCAGCGCCAACACCCTGGCGTCAAAGCGGCGCATGGCGTGGCCCAGCAGGCGTCCTAAGTGCGATTGGCGCCAGTCTTGTGCGAAAGGGAGCAGATTAAAGGCCATGGTTATATCGTAAGGTAAACTGACTAAAAAAGGAGTTTACAGGAATGTACAAGGCGGATAAAGTACTGTTCAAGCATCCAGCCTGTGGTTAGCAACAGGTTTAGATGAAGTTCACAACCCATTGACCTTAAAGGAGATTTCCATGGACAACGTCAAAAGCATCGCCGCTGCCGGCGAAAAAGCCAAAGCACTGCAAGCCGCCTTGGCCCAAATTGAAAAGCAGTTTGGCAAGGGCACCATCATGCGTTTGGGCGAGGGCGAGGCCATCGAAGACATCCAAGTGGTGTCCACCGGCTCCCTCGGTTTGGATGTCGCTTTGGGCGTAGGCGGGCTGCCACGCGGCCGTGTCATCGAAATTTACGGCCCAGAGTCTTCCGGCAAAACCACCCTCACTTTGCAAGTCATCGCTGAGATGCAAAAAATGGCAGGCACCTGTGCTTTTGTGGACGCCGAGCACGCTTTGGACGTTCAGTACGCGCAAAAACTGGGCGTCAATCTGCAAGAACTGCTCATCAGCCAGCCCGATACCGGCGAGCAAGCCTTGGAAATTGTCGACAGCTTGGTGCGCTCCGGTGCGGTCGACCTGATCGTCATCGACTCGGTAGCCGCGCTCACCCCCAAGGCCGAGCTAGAA
>RFMX01000401.1 GCA_009927495.1 Betaproteobacteria bacterium | reverse complement strand
GCGCAGTCTTCGCCAAACGTGCCCATGGAGCGACCGGGCTTCGTAAGCGTCTTCCAAGCCGTCCAACATCATGTGATCGTAAATTTTGTCGTGCCCCATACGGTAACCGCCTCGGCCTTTCAAAATGAGGTAAGGCGCATTGGTCATGCTTTCCATGCCGCCGGCAATCAACACCTCTTGACTGCCCGAGGCGAGGATGTCATGCGCGAACATGGCGGCACGCATGCCCGAGCCGCACATCTTGGACAGTGTCACGGCACCCGCGCTTTGGGGCAAACCGCCTTTGAACGCCGCTTGCCGAGCAGGGGCTTGGCCTTGACCGGCCATCAGGCAATTGCCAAACAACACCTCGGTGACGGCTTCAGGCGAAATGCCTGCGCGTTGCACCGCAGCTTTGATGGCCATTCCACCCAGATCGTGGGCTGAAAGAGCGGAAAAATCGCCTTGAAAGCTGCCCATGGGGGTACGGGCGGCGCTGACGATAACAATGGGGTCTGACATGAAATGCTCCTGAATAAAAAAACTAAAGAGATGCACCTAATGCGGCGCGTTGGATTTGAAAACGTTTATCGGCCTCGTAGGGAAACACATCGTGTACATGGCCATCGCTGATTTTTTCCTTGTGGCCCTGCCAAAAACTGGCGTCTAGCAAATCCGCATGGTGCTTCATGAACACCTCACGCACATTGGGATTGCCCAGTAAAAATGGACCAAAAGTTTCGGGAAACACGTCGCGAGGGCCGACGTGGTACCAAATCTCGCCTGACATTTCATCTTCTTCGTTGCGCGGTGCAGGCACGCGACGGAAGTTGCAATCGGTGATGTATTCGATCTCATCGTAGTCATAAAACACCACTTTGCCGTGTCGGGTGACACCAAAATTCTTCCACAGCATGTCCCCAGGAAAGATATTGGCGGCCACCAAGTCTTTGATGGCGTTGCCATACTCCACCACCGCTCGCTCCATTTGACTTTTGGCCCGCACATCGTCCAAACCTGCATCAAAGGCTTCTTGTAAATAGATATTCAAGGGAATCATGCGCCGCTCGATATAAGCATGCTTGATCACCACTTCTTCTTGGCCGGTGTCAGCGCGGCGGTTGATCTCAATTTGGCTGGGCGCGAACTTTTGGATCTCAGCAATCAACTCGTCTTCAAAACGCTCTCGCGGAAACGCCACATTGCTGTATTCCAAGGTATCGGCCATGCGACCCACGCGGTCGTGCTGCTTCACCAACAAATACTTGCCCTGAATTTGCTCACGCGAAGTGTCTTTTTGTGGCGGGTAAAAGTCTTTGATAACCTTGAACACAAACGGAAACGAGGGTTGGTCGAACACCAACATGACCATGCCCTTGATGCCAGGGGCAATGCGAAATTTATCGGTGCTGTGGCGTTGGTGGTAGAGCAAGTCTCGGTAAAACAAGGTCTTGCCTTGCTTGGCCAAACCCAATGCGTTATAGATTTCTGCACGTGGTTTACGCGGCATCATGCTGCGAAGAAACTGCACATAGGCTGAAGGAACGTCCATGTCGACCATGAAATAGGCCCGTGCAAAGCTGAACAATATCAGCAAGTCTTCTTCGCCAAACAAGGCGGCATCAATCACCAACTGTCCGCTGTCGTTGTGCAAAATCGGCAGTGCAAACGGAATTTCTTGAAAGCCGTTGATGACCTTGCCCACCACATACGCACCCTTGTTGCGAAAGAACAGGCTAGAGAGCACCTGCACCTGAAAGTTGGCTCGCAGTTTGGCTTGGCCCAAGCGCTGCTTTACATTGCGCAAAATATCGTGGGCATCACGATCCAGGTCTTCAAAAGGGCGTTTGAGGTCAAAGTCACCAATCATGCGCACAATCACTTCATGCAAATTGTCCTCACTAGGGTACCATGCTTTGTAGGTGGGTTTGGCATCCGGTTCGGAGTTTTCAATGTACTCGGTGCTGACTGCAGGTCGCACAAAAATAAAATCGTTTTGAAAATAACTGCGGTCCAGTATTTTGGTGGTGACCGAATTAAAAAAAGTTTCTGCCAATTCGGGCTGAAAGTGGTCCACCAGCAAACCGATGTAGTGCAATTTCACCTGTTGCCACACTTCGCTGGCTTGTTCACCCGCTCTGTATTCGGTTTCTAACCGGACAGAACACTCTTTCACCCGTAAATCGTAAAACTCGATACGTTCACGTTGCGCACGTTGCTGGCCATGCCAGTCTTGGGTTTCATAACGGTGCTTGGCTTTGGCCGACTCGGTACGAAACAAGTCGTAATGGCGGTTGAAGCCGTCCATCATGGCTTGCGCAATGTCATAGGCCAAGGCGGAGTCGAGTCGCTGTGCGTTCATGGATGTTACTTATGTGGCGATTTGCCGGGGGTAGCGCTTGAAAGCATTGCGAAATACATCCACCACTTCTGCAGAGTGGCTCATGCTGACATGCAAGTCTTTCAGCAAGCCATCGCTCAAGCCGTAAATCAAACCATGGACTTGTATTTTTTGTCCACGTGCCCATGCGTCTTGCATCACATTGGACAGCGCCACATTACCCACTTGCTCTAAGACATTCATTTCACACAGCACGTCTTCCAACTCAGGCTGAGGCAGATGGTTCAGACGCTGACGATGGCGCAACCGCACATCTTGTACATGGCGCAACCAGTTATCAACCAAACCAATCCGTGTACCTCTGGCGGCCGCAATCACACCACCACACCCATAGTGACCCACCACCATGATGTGCTCAACGCGCAAATGCTCGACTGCAAATTGAATCACCGATAAGGCATTTAAATCCGAGGGCACCACCACATTGGCCACATTGCGATGCACAAACACCTCGCCTGGGTCCAAACCCACAATTTCATTGGCGGGCACTCGGCTGTCAGAGCATCCAATCCACAGGTATTTGGGCGACTGCTGCTGTGCCAGTTTTTCAAAAAAACCAGGACGCTCTTGCGACATGCGCGTGGCCCAGTCGCGGTTGTTGGCAAAAAGATTGTTTAAGGCGTCAGACATAGGTGGTGAGAAGAATCAATCCGTGTGAGCAACCGTGGGACTGCGTTTGCTTTTGGTGTTGTGCTTGTTCAGCAGGGCTTTGGCTTCGCGTTCGTGTTGCTTGACTTCATCCAAGTTGGCTTGGATTTCCTCCAACTGCGACTCTAACTGTTGTCGGTGACTGGCCAAGACTTCGATGAATTTTTCTAACTGTGGCGCGGTGTCGCGAGGGCTGTCGTACATATCGATGATGTCTTTGGCTTGCATCAACGACAAGCCCAAGCGCTTGGCACGCAAAGTCAGGCGTAAACGGGCCCGCTCGCGTGCGCTGTACATGCGGTTACGCCCGCCTGGGCCTTGGCGCTCGGGGCGCAACAAACCCATGTCTTCATAGAATCGAATGGCACGCGTGGTCAAGTCAAACTCTTTGGCCAATTCGCGGATGGTGTAGAGGGTCGCCATGTAGACTGTTTACGTTTACGTAAACGTCAATTATGAAGCAAAATCCACCCACCATGAATGCTGACGAAAAAGAACTTGACTATCCCTTGGGTGAACACCTGCCCTCACCTAGCGCACTCACCGAGGTAGCACCTGGTGTTTTTTGGCTGCGCATGTTTTTGCCGTTTGCTTTAGACCATATCAACCTGTGGCTGCTGCGCGACCATTACGAGGGTCGCGAAGGTTGGGCGATTGTGGACTGTTGTTTAGACCAAGCCAGCGCACGCGAACAATGGCAACAAATATTTGAGACAGGGCTGGAGGGTCTGCCTGTTCTGCGGGTGTTTGTGACCCATTTGCATCCCGACCATTTGGGTTTGGCACATTGGTTGTGTGACTATTGGAAAGTGCCTTTGTGGATCAGTGCCACCGACTTTCACACTGCGCATACTTTGATCCACCCCTCCAACACGCAAGACCGTGAACAAGCGGTGCTGTTCATGCGGTCGCATGGCATTACCGATAACGCGGTATTGCAAGCCGTATCACAACGCAATTTTCAGTTTGGCCACATGGTGCCCGCCTTGCCCTCGCAGTTCGTTCGTTTGTACGATGGCCTGTCCGTGCGCATTGGAGACCACCAATGGCAATGCATCAGCGGCTATGGACATGCACCAGAACATATCGCGCTTTACTGCCTATCGATGAATGTGCTCATCAGTGGCGACATGGTGTTGCCACGCATTTCTACCAATATCAGTGTCTACCATTTAGAGCCTTTGGCCAACCCTTTGCATTTGTTTTTGGACTCGCTGAAAAAGTTTGATGCGCTTCCTGCCGACTGCTTATGCCTGCCCTCACACGGCAAACCTTTCCGTGGACTGCATACACGTATTGGTCAACTGGCACGTCACCATGGCGAGCGACTGCAAGAGTTGCGCCAGGCTTGCGCTCAGAAGGCGATGAGTGCGGTCGAAGCCATGGCGGTGTTGTTCAAGCGAGCGCTCGACGTCCACCAAACCACGTTCGCGTTGGGCGAGTCGCTCGCCCATTTGCATTGGCTGTGGTACCGCGGTGAGTTGGAGCGTGTGCCGGGCGACGTGGTTCGCTTCAAGCCCACTGAGGCAGCACTTCCTCATTGAGCGCATGGCGGCGCTGCTGGTAGTCGGGCACCAACGATCCCACTGTTTCCCAAAACTGCGGGCTGTGGTTCATCACTCGCAAATGGCTGAGTTCATGCACCACCACATAGTCAATCACATCCTGCTTGAAATGAATCAGTCGCCAATTCAGGCGAATGCTGCCGTCTGCCGAGGCTGTGCCCCAGCGTGAACTGGCATTGGAAAGAGACAAGCGCTTCCACTGAACGCCCAACTGGGGTGCGAAATGGTCCAGGCGCTGCGTGAAGTTGAGCTTGGCTTGCTGCATCAACCAGGCTTGCACAGCGTCACGGATTTGTCCGGGTTGCGCATGAAGCGACAAGGCAATATGCAAGCACTTGGGTGCTGCATCCTCATGGCTGGTTGGCAATGATTGATGCTCGGGGTCTAAACGCACCACCCATTGCTCACCCAGAAAAGGCAATGTGGCACCGTCGCGCCATTCGATGATGGTGTGGCGCATGTGTTTTTGCCGCTCCTGCGACTCTTGCAGTTTGCGCAAAATCCAAACGCTTTTTTCATGCAAAACCGCTTCCACACTGGCCACCGTCGCCCAGCGCGGCGCACGCACCTCCAAACCATCTGCGCCCACAGACATGCCGATGGTTTTGCGTTTGACACGCTGAAACGCATAGGCAATGGTGGTTTCTTGCAACTGGATTTGCCGACTGGCCAATGGGTGCACAAAGGCTGAGGCACTGAATGCTTTGGAAGCCACTGGCGCAGGGCTGGGTGCATCTTGGGCGCTGTGTCCACCTAACCAATCGAGCGCAAGTTGAACAAATGCAGCCATGGCTTAGGCGGTGGTTGATGTATACGCTTCGGGATCGAGGCGGTGCATTTCTCCCTCTATCCAATGCTCAACTTGCTGCATCATCTCTTCAGGTTGCCGACCAACGCTTTCAATCATGGGGCCAATCGACACCGTCACAGTGCCGGGGTATTTGATCAAGGCCTTGCGCGGCCAGCAGCGCGCTGAATTGACTGCAATGGGAATGACTGGCACACCCGTTTCAATCGCCAAACGCGTACCGCCTGCTTTGTAGCTTCCCGCTTGACCACGTTCTATACGTGTCCCCTCGGGAAACATGATCACCCAAATGCCTCGTCCCAATAAATCACGCCCTTGGGAAACAACTTTTTGAAACGCTTGGCTGCGCAATTTGCGGTCGATATGAATCATGTCCAAGCGCCCTATGCCCCAACCGAAAAACGGCACATAAAGTAATTCTTTTTTGAACACATAGGCCAAGTCACTGGGCATGATGACTGGCATCAAAAATGTTTCATAGGTGGACTGGTGCTTCACCAACAAGATGACTGGTTGTCCAGCTGCCGGCAAATGTTCAATGCCGCGCAGTTCATAGCGAATACCCAAAATGTATTTGGCGCCACCAATGGCCAGCGACAAAAAAAACACAGCCATGCGGTACAAGCGATGGCTGTCCACCTGCAAAGCTGCAGCGGTCAGCATGGCAAACGCCACCGGGATGACGGTGACCAACATCCACAGCATATGCAGCAATGAGCGAAGCAAGGCCATCAATACGACCCGGCCGTTGCGTAGTTTGAATTTTTCGCCACAGCATGTGTCAGCAACCAGTCGGCGAAGGCGGCCAAATCGGTATGAATGCGTGTTTGCGACGGGAATGTGTCTGGCAAGGCCTGGCCGATAAACTGTTCACCCTTGCCGGTCAACACCAAATGCGGGATGCAACCACTGGCCGAAGCTGCTTGTGCATCACGCAAGGAGTCGCCCACCGCATGAACTTCCTTGAGATCAATACCAAAGCGGTCGCCAATTTGTTCGAACAACCCAGGCAGCGGTTTTCTGCATTGACAGTGTTCATCTGGCGTGTGGGGGCAGTAAAAAATTGCATCAACACGGCCACCCGCTTTGGCCAAGGCCTTGTTCATTTTGTCGTGCATCTGGTTCAATGTGGCGACATCAAACAAGCCCCGCCCCAAACCTGATTGGTTGGAAGCGATGACTACTCGCCAGCCGGCATGATTAAGTTTTGCAATGGCGTCGATCGCGCCTGGCAGCGCCACCCATTCATCCGCTGACTTGATGTAGTCATCGCTGTCATGGTTGACCGTGCCGTCTCTGTCCAAAATCACCAGTGGGGTGTGCATGGTTTTGCCTTGTCAGTTTGCCAAGCGAGATAAATCTGCGACGCGGTTCATGCTGTCATGGAGTTGGTTCAAAAGACCCAAACGATTTCGACGGATGTTGTCGTCTGGGTCATTGACCATGACATCGTTGAAAAATGCGTCGACCGGCTCTCGCAGCGCAGCCAAAGCTTTCAATGAATCGGTGTAATTTTTCTGTGCGTAGAAAGCATCGGCTTGCTTGACACTCTGCTCCATGGCTTGATGCAGATTTTTCTCTGTAGGCAGCTTCAGTTGAGCAGAGGAGAACTGGCTGGTGTCTGCTTTGGGTGCTTTTTTCAATATATTGCCGATGCGTTTATTGGCAGCGGCCAAGGCCTCGGCTTGCGGCATGGCAGCGAAGGCCCTGACAGCCTGCATGCGGGCAGGCACATCGCCCAAACATTGGGGATGCAAAGCTAGCACCGCGTCCACTTCAAATGCACTAAAGCCTTGGTCTTTCAGATTGACCGCGAAGCGATCCAGTATGAATTGGTAGAGCTCAGACTTGGCTTTGTCCGCATCGATTGCATATTCTTTGGCCAAAATACCCAAACCGATTTCTAGCAAATGGTCTAGACGCATCGTGTCAAAGGGGGAGCGCAGCAAGATGCGAATCACCCCCAAGGCTTGTCGCCGCAGAGCGAAGGGGTCTTTGTCACCCGTTGGCAAATTGCCAATGCCAAACATGCCGATCAATGTTTCAAGTTTGTCTGCCAAAGCAAGCAAGCACCCCACATCGCTGCGCGGCAAACTGTCGCCAGCAAAGCGTGGTTTGTAATGGTCTTCAATGGCCTGAGCCACTTGCTGAGAGTGGCCATCGTTCAAAGCGTAATAAGCGCCCATGATGCCCTGCAACTCAGGAAACTCACCCACCATATCGGTGAGCAAATCGGTTTTCGCCAGCTGCGCGGCTGCCAAAGCATCGGTTTGTTCTGCCGCTGTGCTTAAAACCGTTGAGAGTTGTTGCACCAGTGCGCTGACTCGCATCATCCTTTGGTGTTGCGTGCCGAGCTGGTTGTGATAGACCACTTTGGCCAAGCGCTCAACTCTGGAAGCCAAGGTGTGTTGCCGGTCTTGGTTGAAAAAGAACTGTGCATCGGCAAGCCTGGGTCGCACCACTCTCTCGTTGCCAGTGATGACTGCGCTGGGGTCAGCTGGGGAGATGTTGCTCACCACCAAAAATTGATGGGTTAACTCGTCTTTGGCATTGAGGAGCGGAAAGTATTTTTGGTTGGCCTTCATGGTCAACACCAAGCACTCTGCAGGCACCTCTAAAAATGACTTGTCAAACTGGCACAGCAACACATTGGGCTTTTCAACCAAGCCTGTTACTTCCATCAACAAGGCTTCGTCTTGGATAGGCTTCAATCCTTCACCGGCAGCTAAAGCCACTTGAAGTAACTGCTGCTGTATCAGTGCTTTTCGTTTATCAAAGCTGGCAATCACTGCGCCTTCTTCAAGCAGGGTCTTTTCATACTGGTCGGCATGACTGATGTCTAGATATGCCGCCTTAGCTTCAAAACGGTGACCCAGTGTTTTGCGCCCAGCCGTCAAGCCCAAGGCTTTGACAGCGAGAACCTGCTCACCCCATAAAGCAACCAAATGGTGAACAGGACGTACAAAGCTGACACTGTCCCAGCCTGGCATGGTGCAGCCTTTATCAAGCTGGTAAGTCATGAGTTTCGGGATAGGCAAGTGACTGATGCTGTGGTCTAAGGCCACTTGCAAGCCATGCTCAATAGTGACTCCAGCTTGTGTTTGCGCCATGAACAAAGCCATGGCTTTGCCATCCATCTTTTGCTCTAACTGAGAAAGTTGCTGCGCATCCATTCCCAGAGCCTGCATTTTTTTCAGTAATGCAGGTGTTGCATTGCCTTGTACATCTAAGCCTACGCTGACCGGCATCAACTTCAGTTGAATCTGCTTGTCAGCGGCTTTGGCAGACACTTGGCTGATATGCACTGCCAGGCGCCTAGGCGTGGCAAAAGGCGTCACTTGTGAATCGCTGCTTAGCAAGCCTTGTTGCGAGAGACTGCTGACAATGCCCTGCGCAAAAGCACTGGACAGAGATGAAAGGGCTTTGGGTGGCAATTCTTCGGCTTGCAACTCCATCAATAAATTTTGATTCATGTCAGGCGGCCGCTTCTGTAAGTTGCGTGACCCACTCTGTAGGTGCCATGGGGTAGCCAAGGGCTTCACGGCTATTGACATAGCTTTGTGCAACATTGCGGGCTAAATTACGGATACGACCTATGTAGGCGGCTCTTTCAGTGACACTGATGGCACCGCGTGCATCGAGAAGATTAAAGGTATGCGCTGCTTTCAAAACCTGCTCATAGGCTGGCAAGGCCAAGGTCTGCGTCATCAAATACAAAGCTTGCTTTTCGTGAGCAGCAAATGCGTCAAACAAAAAGGCTGCGTCGCTGTGCTCAAAGTTGTAGGCCGATTGTTCTTGCTCATTTTGCAAATACACATCGCCGTAACTTAAGGTATCTGTCCATTTCAAGTTGTAAACATTGTCCACGCCTTGCAGGTACATGGCCAAACGCTCCAAGCCATAAGTGATCTCGCCAGTGATGGGTTTGCAATCTATACCGCCGACTTGTTGGAAGTAAGTGAACTGCGTGACCTCCATGCCATTGAGCCAGACCTCCCAGCCCAAACCCCATGCGCCTAATGTGGGGTTTTCCCAATCGTCTTCTACAAAGCGGATATCGTTTGCTTTTAAGTCAAAGCCCAGCGCTTCTAATGAACCCAAATACAACTCCAGTATGTTCGAGGGTGCCGGCTTGAGCACCACTTGGTACTGGTAATAGTGTTGCAATCGGTTGGGGTTTTCTCCGTAGCGACCGTCCTTGGGGCGTCTTGAGGGCTGAACATAAGCCGCTTTCCAAGGCTCAGGGCCAAGAGCGCGCAAAAAAGTAGCAGTGTGGGAAGTTCCTGCACCTACTTCCATGTCCAGGGGTTGAAGCAAGGCACAGCCTTGTCGATCCCAATAGGTTTGCAATTGCAGAATGATTTGTTGAAATGTCATCATATTTTCTTCAAGTATTCTTGTATTTTAGTGACCCTGTGGTGCAGACCTTGACCTTTGTCTGGCTACCGAAAAACCCAGAACAATGGCAACGCAAAACAACCACATAGGCATCAAGCCCCAGCGTCCTGCCCATTCGGCGAACCAGGTCACACGTCCATCACTGGCTGGCACATTGCCAACCAAAACGGTTTGAGTGTAGGGTTTGGCGACAGCTTGAATTTTTCCGCTGGCATCGATGATGGCCGTGCCGCCGGAGTTGGTGGCACGAATGGTGGGGCGGTTAAGTTCAACGCTACGCATACGTGCAATATGCAAATGCTGCGGAATCACCACCGTATTTCCAAACCAAGCAATATTGCTCATGTTCACCAACAGCGATGGCATATTTTCCTTTTGCACCATAAATCTTTGCGCCAACTCCTCGCCGAACAAATCTTCATAGCAAATTTGGATGGCAATGTTCTGGCCGTTCCAGACAAAAGGTTTGGGCTTAAGAGGGCCTCGTATAAAGTCGGTGATACCAAAATTGACCATCTGGTTAAACCACTGAAAGTACGTTGGAATGAATTCCCCAAATGGCACCAAATGCTGTTTGTTGTAGAGGTACTCCTCTGAGTTCGCTTTCAGTGCGATGGCTGAATTACCAAAGCCTTTGTCCTTTTCGAAGGTGGGAATCCCAACAATCAGTGCTTTTTGTCCTGCTGAAAAGTGTGTGCTGATTTTTTGCCAGTCTTCATGGGGTATGTCTTGTCGCAGATAGGGAAGGGCGGTTTCAGGCATAACCACCAAATCTGTTTCTGCTTGTATTGCTTGGTCGACATACCAATCTACTGCTTGTTTTCTGAGCTTGGTGTATTTCAATTCTTGCGGGATATTGCCTTGCAGCAAACTCACAGAAAAGTTTTTTTCATTTGAACTTGTGTTGACTTGCCATGGCACAGCCAGCAACAACAACACCGCCATGGAAATTCCTAGATTTTTTTTAACTTTTTTTTCTCTTGCTTTAGGTTCGAAAAGCTTGAGGCAATGCATGCCGATATATAGGCAGCCAACCAACCGACGCCATACACACCGACCCAAGGCGCAGTTGTTACCAATATGCTGTCAATGTGTGCGTAACCTATTGCTCCCCATGGAAAACCTGTAAAAAATTCAGCTCTTGCCAGCTCCGCAATGGTCCAGCCAGAGGCAAAAATGCCTGCACTGATGAAGGTCTGGTGTGACTTTCTGAATTTGAAATACAGGCTTATAGTAAATGCGTAATAGATAGCCAATCCACCACACAACAAAAGAATAGCAACAACGGTTAATGCTTTTGGCAGTCCACCAAAATGATGAATAGATATGTACAACCACCAGACAGTGCTTGCAAGCCAACTTGTGGCAAACACCCAAGTTTGGATAAATTGCTTTTTTAGAGGGCTTTTGTTTTGCTGTGTACTTAAAAATCCGACGAGAGCTGCTATTTGAAGCCAAGCATTGGGCTCGCCACTCCATGGGGATGCCAATGCAAAAGCTTGCAGCATGCCCAACACAATAATCAGGCCAGTTTTTGGTAGTGAACTTAACAATTGATTTGCAACAAACAGTTCACAGCCTTAAACGAAACCATTTCACTGATCCGCCTTTGGCATGCATGACTTCAAACCGCAAGCCTGCAATGGTGATGGATTCTCCTTTTTGGGGGACATGACCGATTTCATGGGCTATCAGGCCTCCGATGGTGTCGAACTCCTCTTCCATGTCTTGCAGTAAATTGGTCTCAAACGCTTTGTTCAGTTCTTCAATTGAGCAATTTCCAGCGATTCGGTAACTTTTGTCTGCCAATGTATAGATGTCCGTGGAACTTGTTTCTGTGTCGAATTCGTCTTCGATTTCTCCCACAATTTCTTCCAGCACATCTTCTAGCGTTACCAATCCTGCAATTTTCCCGAACTCATCGACCACCAATGCAAGGTGGTTTCGGCTCTTTTTAAATTCTCTTAGCAAATCAACCAAGCTTTTGGATTCGGGTACATAAAGCGCATTGCGCAGCAAGCCTTTGATGTGAAAGTCGGGTGCTCTTTGCAGTTTCAGCAAGTCCTTGGAGTGCAGTACCCCAATGATGTTTTCTCTGTTTTCCTCAAAGACGGGATAACGCGAGTGACCGATATCGATAACCTGATGGAACAACTCGTCACGCTCCATTTCGATATCAATCATGTCGATTCGAGGACCTGCCACCATGATGTCAAGCGCACGCATTTCGCTGATACGCAACACGCCTTCCATCATTAATCGGCTTTCGGGGCCTATCAAGCTGTTTTTTTCAGCCTCAGACATGACTTCTAAGAGCATTGCCTTAGATTTGGGTCTGATTTGAAATGCTTTAAATAACTTATTGCGCCATTTTTTTGCGCTGCTTTGTTTAGTCTGATGTGTGTGTGATGGAGCGTCCACGTGTGTGCAGGCATACAACCTACTTTTGTTTCTACGCCTTAAGGATACTGTTTTTTGGGCTGTTTTATGTCTCTTTTGCTATTTTTTTCAGCTACAGTAACCCATGACTTCTTTGCTACCTCAAGGGCTGCTTTTTTTTGAACGAGGCTGGCTTTCTTCAAACAGTATTTTGCTAGATGACGGTGATTCCACTGTTTTGATGGATTCAGGTTATGTCACTCACTCAAACCTTTTGCTGTCTCTACTGAGCAGCCATCTCCAGTTACGCTCCTTAACGCATTTGGTGAACACGCATTTGCACAGCGATCATTGCGGTGGAAACAATGCTGTTCAGACTCATTACCCAGCTGTCCAAACGCTCATTCCCTATGGGCAGTTTGACTATGTTCGTCACTGGGACACTGATTTACTGTCATATGAAGATACAGGGCAACTTGTCCGCGCTTTAATGCTGATGCGCCATTGCGCCCTGGGGATGTTTATGTTTGGTCGGGTTTTGAATGGGAGGTGCATGCTGCGCCGGGACACGACCACGACGCTTTGCTCTTTTTTAACCCTGAACACCGTATTTTGATTTCCGCTGATGCTTTATGGGGAAATGGATTTGGTATTGTTTTTCCAGAAGTTTTGGGTGGACATGGATTTGCTGAAGTTGGAGCAACTTTGAAAGTTATCGAGGAGCTAAATCCTCGGTTAGTTTTGCCTGGACACGGACCCATCATTCATGATGTCACCGAAAGCTTAGCTAGGGCTTATTCAAAACTAAATTATTTTGTTCAATCGCCACTCATTCATGCCTCACACGCTGCAAAAGTGCTTTTGAAATTTAAACTTTTGGAATTGCAGTCTGTTGCACTGTCTGACTTCAAAGCTTGGGTAATTCGCACGCCTTTGCTTGTGCGTATTCACCAATCTTTTTTTAAGACAACGTTAATTCAGGAATGGTGCTGTGAACTTATAGAAGGCCTGACAAATAAAAAAGTTGCCAATATTAGTGACGGTTTTATCTATAACAAATAATTGT
>RFMX01000373.1 GCA_009927495.1 Betaproteobacteria bacterium | reverse complement strand
GCTCTCTGCGGTGCTCAGCATCCAACCGCGACGCAGCAAACTCTCGGCCAAGAAGGCGATGTCGGGGTGTGCGCTCATTGGGTGGCCTGCCACAAAGCCAAGGTCAAAAGCGTGCAAAACGCGGCGACCACATCGTCAAACATGATGCCAAAACCGCCACGCCAACCTTGCCCATGAAACGCTTGATCGGCCCAGCCCACAGGACCAGGCTTGATGGCGTCAAACAAGCGAAACAAAATAAAAGCGGCTAGTTGCCCGCCAAAGCCTGCGGGCATCCAGATGAAAAGCACCCACCAAAACGCGGCAATTTCATCCCACACAATGGAGCTGGGGTCGTTGACTTGCATATGGTCAGCCGTCACAGTGCTGGCCCACCAACCCAAAGGCAAGGCGGCTGTCAATACCCAAGCCAGTTGGGTGGTATCTAACCAATAAGACATCAACAGAAACGACGCCCAAGCCCACAATGTGCCCACCGTACCCGGCGCCCAAGGGCTTAAGCCCGAGCCAAATCCCATGGCCACCCAATGCGCAGGGTGCGAGAGCATGAACCGAGCGGCTTGGGAACTGGCGGCGTAAGACATGAAAGCCATCTTAATGCGCGAAATGCTCAAAGCTGGCAAAGCGGCGCGACAGGGGAAGGCCTTGCAGGTCCAGCACTTGCACCCCTGCCACGGGGGTGATGCGGCCAATGCAGGTGATGCTCACGCCACAACGCTCGCCTGCATCCAACACCTCGTCGGCTTGATCGGGCGACGCGGTGAACAGCAGTTCGTAGTCGTCGCCACCGGCCAAGGCGAAATCTAAGCGCTTATTAAACGCCACCGTCTGCATGGCGTCGCTGATGGCGGCGCTGTCTTGCACCCAAGCGGTTTCGATCACCGCGCCCACTTTGGAGCGCTGCAAGATGTGGCCCAAGTCGCCCAATAAACCGTCGCTGATATCAATAGCGGCGTTGGCCACGCCGCGCAAGGCAAGCCCCAGTTCGACGCGGGGCGTGGGGCTGTCCATGCGAAGCCGTGCCGCTTCAAAATGCGCCGCTTCTAAAGAAACCGTGCCTTTGAATACTTCCAGGGCCAAACGCGCATCACCGACGGTCCCGCTGATGTAAATATCGTCGCCCACTTGGGCATGCTGGCGCAGCAAGGCGTCGCCTTGCGGCACCTCGCCCAACACCGTGATGCAGATGTTCAAAGGCCCTTGGGTGGTGTCGCCGCCAATCAATTCGCAGCCATGCGCATCTGCCAAAGCCCATAAGCCTTTGGAAAAACCGGCCAACCACGGTTCGTCAATCGAAGGCAAGGCCAAGGCCAAGGTGAAGGCCAAAGGCTTGGCGCCACAGGCGGCCAAGTCGCTCAAGTTGACCGCCAGTGCTTTGTGGCCCAAACCGGCAGCGGGGGTGGTGGACAAAAAATGCCGCCCCTCCACCAACATATCGCTGGACACCGCCAGTTGCATACCGCTTTGCAGGCTGAGCAGCGCGCAGTCGTCTCCTACGCCCAGCGACGCATGGCGTGGCGGACGGGTGAAATAGCGGGCAATCAGGTCAAACTCGCCCATAGCGTTCAGTGCATTTGGCGCTTGCCGCTGTCACTTAAGGCGTCCAACACAAACATGGGAATGTCGACATCGAACTTCTCACCGTCTTCGGCCACACAAAAATAGCTGCCATGCATGGTTCCGGTGGGCGTGCGCAGCCGCGTGCCGCTGGTGTACTCAAATACTTCGCCAGGCTTCAGCAGGGGTTGGTAGCCCACCACGCCCAACCCTTTGACCTTTTCATGCAAGCCCTCGGCGTCGTTGATGTGCCAGGTGCGGGAAATCACCTGGGCACCAATGTCACCAGTGTTGCGAATCAGCACTGAATAAGCAAAGGCGTACAAGCCATTGTCAGGTGAGGACTGCTCGGGCAGGTAGTGCGGTGTCACTTCGACGCGGAGTTGGTAGGAAGGCATAAGAAATAGGTTTGACAGACAATCAGACGAACTTGCATTCTGACACCATAATTGAGCCCATGAACACCACCTACCGCATCGCCCCCTCTATCTTGTCCGCCGACTTTGCCCGTTTGGGCGACGAGGTGGAAAACGTCATCGCCGCTGGCGCCGACTGGATTCACTTTGACGTGATGGACAACCACTATGTGCCCAACCTGACCTTCGGCCCCATGGTCTGTCAGGCCTTGAAGCCCCATGCCAAAACCGCAGCGGGTGTGGCTGTGCCCATCGATGTGCATCTCATGGTGCAGCCTGTGGACGCTTTGGCGGCTTTGTTCGCCCAAGCGGGTGCCGACCTCATCAGCTTCCACCCCGACGCCTCTGCCCATGCGCACCGCAGTGTGCAAGCCATCAAGGCTGCGGGTTGCCAAGCCGGTGTGGTGTTCAACCCCGCCGAACCACTGGATGTGTTGGATTGGCTGATCGACGACATCGACCTTATCTTGATCATGAGCGTCAACCCCGGATTTGGCGGCCAAAGCTTCATCGACTCGGCGCTGCGCAAAGTCGAGCATGCCCGCAAACGCATCGAGGCCAGCGGCCGCGACATCCGCCTGGAAGTCGATGGTGGCATCAAGCCAGACAATATCCGCCAAGTGGCCAACGCTGGTGCCGACACCTTTGTGGCGGGCAGCGCGATTTTTGGCAAGTCCGATTACAAGGCCGTCATCGATCAGATGCGCGTCGCTTTGTCTTAATTTTTTCTTGAAAGTTCTCATGTCTTTTCGATTCAATTGCGTGGCGCTTGCCATTTCTTTGGCGCTGGTCACCAACCTCGCCCAAGCGGCGTGTTTTGCCGATTCACCCCTGACCCGTCCCGACGACCGTTACCAAGCGATAGACGGCAGCAACGGCGCGGAAGTCAAAGACAGCCAAACCGGTTTGGTCTGGCAGCGCTGTATGCATGGCCTAAAGTGGGATGGTGCTGCTTGCTCGGGCAACGTAATGCCGCAAGACTGGCCTACCGCCAGCAAAACCGTTGCCAGCGCCAAGCCTTGGCGCTTGCCCACCCAAGCCGAGTTGGAAGGCCTGATTGAAAAAAGCTGCAGCAAGCCCGCCCTAAACAGCCATTGGTTTGGCTCTGGCCCCATGGGCTGGGTCTGGACGGCAACCGATATGGGCAGTCCCGATGGCTCTGTGGTGGTCAACACCGAATCGGGTTTAATCGCCAACTTCATCAAAAAGCTTCCGCTTTATGTGCGCTGGGTGCGCTAATTTAACTAGCGTTCAATACTCATGAATATCCCAACTTTGCAAGCCCTGATGATCGACTTGGATGGAACCATGGTCGACACCATGGCCGACTTCGAAGCAGCACTGAATTTGGC
>RFMX01000060.1 GCA_009927495.1 Betaproteobacteria bacterium | reverse complement strand
CCATCATGATGGACATCACCATGGACTATGACGCGATTGCCAAGGCTGGTTCTATGCTCGGCTCAGGAGCTGTCATTGTCATGGATGACACCCGCTGTATGGTCAAGAGTTTGCAGCGTTTGTCAGCGTTTTACATGCACGAGTCTTGCGGACAATGCACCCCGTGCCGTGAAGGCACAGGTTGGCTGTGGCGCATTGTTGATCGTCTAGAGAGCGGTCAAGGCAAAGCTGCTGATATGGACTTGCTCGATAGCGTTGCTGAAAACATCAT
Organism: Betaproteobacteria bacterium; assembly: GCA_009927495.1. Classification (GTDB taxonomy): domain Bacteria; phylum Pseudomonadota; class Gammaproteobacteria; order Burkholderiales; family Burkholderiaceae_C; genus Limnohabitans. Next base: position 11,829 of record RFMX01000060.1, on the reverse strand, counting down.
GGGCAGAACGATTTGTGCGTTGGGAGATGCCGCAGCCATGCCTGTGCGCGGCATGCTCAAGCACTTCCGCCCAGAATTTGAACACCACATCACGCACAAGACCTGTATGGTCCCTGCGTACATTTAAGCGCGACACAGACCATGGTTGAACTTCAAATCGACGGCAAGACAGTGCAAGTCACCGAAGGCAGTGTGGTGATTCAAGCTGCCGAACAAGCAGGCACGTTCATCCCGCATTTTTGTTATCACAAGAAACTCAGCATTGCGGCCAACTGCCGCATGTGTTTGGTTGATATCGAAAAAGCCCCCAAGCCCATGCCAGCTTGTGCAACGCCTGTGACGCAAGGCATGGTTGTCCACACCAAGTCTGAACGTGCCATCAAGGCGCAAAAGTCGGTCATGGAGTTTTTGCTGATCAACCATCCGCTGGACTGTCCCATTTGCGACCAAGGTGGCGAGTGCCAGCTACAAGACTTGGCGGTGGGTTATGGCGGCAGTGCTTCACGCTATGACGAAGAAAAGCGTGTGGTATTCCATAAAGATGTGGGACCGCTCATCAGCATGGAAGAAATGAGTCGCTGTATCCATTGCACACGCTGTGTACGTTTTGGGCAAGAAATAGCCGGCAGCATGGAGCTGGGCATGTCGCACCGCGGTGAGCACTCCGAGATTGAAACCTTTGTCGGTGAAACCGTCGACTCCGAACTCTCGGGCAACATGATTGACATTTGCCCTGTGGGTGCATTGACCAGCAAGCCATTTCGCTACCAAGCGCGTACCTGGGAGCTGGGGCGACGCAAATCCATCAGTCCGCACGACGCCACCGGTGCCAATTTGATCATGCAAGTCAAAAACCATCAGGTTTTGCGTGTGGTTCCTTTTGAAAATGAAGAAGTCAATGAGTGCTGGATTGCCGACCGCGACCGCTACAGCTATGAAGCGCTCAATGGTCCTGATCGACTGACACAGCCCATGATCAAACAGGGCGGCGAATGGCAAACCGTAGATTGGCATGTGGCATTGGAATATGTCGCCAATGGTTTGAATGCCATCAAGGCCGACCATGGCGCAACTGCTATTGGCTGTTTGGCCAGTCCACACAGCACCTTGGAAGAGTTGTATTTGGCTGGTAAATTACTGCGCGGCATGGGCAGTGACAACATCGATTCACGTTTGCGTGCAGCCGATTTCCACCATCATGGTCACGTCAGGTGGTTGGGTACCAGCGTCGCATCTCTTTCTCAGTTGCAAAGAGCTTGGGTGATTGGAAGTGATATTCGCAAAGACCAGCCTTTGCTGGCACTGCGTCTGCGCCATGCTGCTCGCCATGGTGCTCAAGTCCATGCTTTGACAGGCACAACGCCAGACTGGGCTATGCCCTTGGCGCAAATGCAGGTTTTACCTGCCTCGGATTGGTTGCAAGCCATGGCCGATGTGGCTGCTGTGGTGGCTCAGCACACTGGCATGGCTTCTCCTGTCCCGGGCAATGCGCAATCACCCGTTGCAATCGCCATTGCTTCTTCGCTCTTATCAGGCGAACGCAAAGCGATTTTGTTGGGCAATGCAGTTGCCCATCATGCGCATTGTTCTGCTTTGCTGACGCTTGCCAATTGGCTAGCCAAGCAAACAACTGCCACGGTGGGTTTCTTGGGTGAGGCTGCCAACACCGTGGGCGCACAAGTCGCCGGTGCTTTGCCGCTGCAGGGCGGTTTGCATACACAGGCTATGTTGCATTCACCTCAAGTCAAAGCCATGGTGTTGCTCCATACCGAACCTGCTGACGACTGTGCCCAAGCACCAGCGGCAGTTAAATCCGTGGCAGCCAAAGACATGGTGATTACCTTGTCGCCGTTCAAAGCCAATATGGAATTCAGCGACGTGCTCTTGCCTGTTTCACCCTTCTCTGAGACTGCAGGTACGTTCATCAACACAGAGGGCAGGGTACAAAGTTTTCATGGTGTGGTTCGTCCTTTGGGAGACACGCGTCCAGCTTGGAAGGTGTTGCGTGTTTTGGCCAATATGTTGGGCGTGAGCGGTTTTGATTACGACACGGTGGAGCAAATCCGCGCGGATGTTTTATTGCCACAATGGTCTTTGCGCCTGAGTAATGCATGTGAGCAAGCCATGACCCAGTTGCCCGTGATGGCCCACGCACCCGAAACAGCTCGCATTTACCAGTTGGATGGCTTGGTGCGTCGCTCACCCTCGCTGCAACAAACCGCAGATGCACGAGCGAAGGAAGCCACCCATGTCTGAATGGCTTTACCAAACAGGTTTTGCGTTGATGGATGCCGCTTGGTGGCAGACCATGGCTTGGCCCGTGCTTTGGATATTGCTCAAGATTGTGGGCGTGGTGTTGCCTTTGCTATTGTGCGTTGCTTATTTAACCTTGTGGGAACGCAAGGCCATTGGCTTTACCCAAATCCGCTTTGGCCCCAATCGCGTGGGACCCTTGGGGCTTTTGCAACCGATTGCAGACGCACTGAAGGTGTTTACCAAAGAAATCATTCAACCCACACAGGCCAGCAAAGGTTTGTTTTTCATGGGCCCTGTGATGACCATGATGCCTGTGCTGGCTGCATGGGCGGTGATCCCTTTTGGTCCTGAAGTAGCTTTGGCCAATATCAACGCAGGCTTGCTATTTTTAATGGCCATCACTTCTTTAGAGGTCTACGGCATCATCATTGCCGGTTGGGCCTCCAACTCCAAGTACGCTTTGTTGGGTGCATTGCGAGCCTCAGCCCAGATGGTCAGCTACGAGATCGCCATGGGCTTTGCCTTGGTGGTGGTGTTGATGGTGTCGGGCAGTTTGAACCTGACGGATATCGTGATGGGCCAAGGTAAGGGCATGTTTGCAGACATGGGTTTAACGTTCTTGTCTTGGAATTGGTTACCTTTGCTGCCCATTTTCTTGGTCTACTTTATTTCAAGTTTGGCTGAGACCAACCGCCATCCTTTTGATGTGGTGGAAGGCGAATCCGAGATCGTGGCTGGCCACATGATCGAGTATTCCGGCATGTCGTTTGCCTTGTTCTTCCTTGGCGAATACGCCAATATGATTTTGGTGTCCGCTATTGCTGTGTTGATGTTCTTAGGCGGTTGGTTGCCACCCATCGACAGTGTTTGGTTGGCTTGGATACCTGCATGGATTTGGCTTGCCATTAAAACCTTCGTGGTGGTGACCATGTTCTTATGGGTGAGGGCGACCTTCCCACGTTTTCGCTACGACCAAATCATGCGCCTGGGTTGGAAAATCTTCATCCCCATCACTTTGGTGTGGTTGGTGGTCGTTGGTATTTGGATGCAAACACCATGGAATATTTGGACATGAAGCGGAGCCTCACATGACAACGCTTGAGTCAAGCACTTACCGCGCTGCTTTTTCTTGGAAAGACTTTTTCTCCAGTTTCTTGCTGTTGGAGATGTTCAAAGGCATGGCTATTACCGGCAAATACATGTTTGCCAAGAAGATCACGGTGCAGTTTCCTGAAGAGAAAACCCCTTTGAGTCCACGATTCAGAGGTCTTCATGCTTTGCGAAGGTATGACAACGGGGAAGAGCGTTGCATTGCTTGCAAGTTGTGTGAGGCGGTATGCCCTGCCATGGCCATCACCATTGAGTCGGATGTCCGCGAAGATGGTTCTAGGCGCACATCGCGCTATGACATCGACTTAACCAAATGTATTTTTTGTGGCTTTTGCGAAGAAAGCTGCCCAGTTGACTCGATTGTGGAAACCCATATCTTGGAATACCACGGTGAAAAGCGCGGCGATTTGTATTTCACCAAAGAGATGTTGCTCGCTGTTGGCGACAGGTATGAGCCACAAATTGCGGCAAGCAAGGCGGCTGACGCCAAATACCGCTGACCACAGGACACCTGAATTCCCATGGATATCACTTCCATCTTTTTTTATATCTTCTCGGCCGTCATGTTGTTTGCGGCTTTCAAAGTAATCACGTCTCGTAACCCAGTTCATAGCGCCTTGTATTTGGTACTGTGCTTTTTTCAGGCATCGGCCATTTGGATGCTGTTGCAAGCCGAGTTTTTGTCAATCACTCTGATTCTGGTCTATGTGGGCGCAGTCATGGTGCTGTTCCTGTTTGTGGTGATGATGCTTGACATCAATATCGAAGCCATGCGCAAAGGTTTTTGGAGCCACTTTCCCTTGGCTGCTTCGATTGGCGCGGTGTTGGCCCTCGAGTTGGCATCTGTGCTCTTAGGTGGTTTCAGGCTGACGCAAGCGCCCGCAACCGCTGTGATGCCTGAAGGGCAGCAGTACTCCAACACCAAAGAATTGGGCGTGGTCTTGTACACCGAGTATTTATACCCCTTGGAAATTGCGGCGGTGATTTTGCTAGTGGCCATTGTGGCTGCCATTGCTTTGACACTGCGTGAGCGCAAAGACAGCAAAGCGCAAAACCCTTCTGACCAAGTCCGGGTGAAAGCTGCGGATCGGATTCAGTTGGTCAAAATGGCGCCTGTTCACCAGCCCTTATCGACTGAAGCTGAAGAGGGCAAAGCGCCATGAATGTCACGCTGGGTCACTACCTCACCTTGGGTGCTATTTTGTTTTCCTTGTCAGTCATTGGCATTTTCTTAAACCGAAAAAACTTGATTGTGTTGTTGATGGCCATTGAGTTGATGCTTCTGGCAGTCAACATCAACTTCGTTGCGTTCTCGCATTACCTCGGCGACATACACGGTCAGATTTTTGTGTTTTTCATTCTCACAGTCGCTGCGGCAGAGTCTGCCATTGGCTTGGCTATCTTGGTCTTGTTGTTTCGCAACCGTGCAAGCGTACAAGCCGATGAACTGAATGCGCTCAAGGGTTGATGGATAAGCAATGAACACAACGCTTCAAGCCTCTACTTTGCTCACCATCGCGCTAGCGCCATTGGCCGGTTCCATGCTTGCGGGTATTTTTGGAACGGCTTTGGGCGGCGCATGGATGGGGCGCAAACTCAGCCATGGCCTGACGATCTTGGGTGTCTTGGTTTCTTTTGTTTTGTCCGCACAAACTTTGGTGCAGGTGGTTCAAGAGGGCGCTCGCTTCAATGAAACGATTTACACCTGGATGGTCGTTGGTGGTTTGAAAATGGAAGTGGGTTTCTTGGTGGATGGTTTGAGCGCCATGATGATGTGCGTGGTCACCTTTGTTTCATTGATGGTGCACATCTACACCATCGGCTACATGGAAGAGGACGAGGGCTACAACCGCTTTTTCGCCTACATCTCTTTGTTCACATTCGCCATGTTGATGCTGGTGATGAGCAACAACTTGCTGCAACTCTTTTTTGGCTGGGAAGCCGTGGGCTTGGTTTCCTATTTGTTGATTGGATTTTGGTTTAACAAGCCCAGTGCCGTATTTGCCAACATGAAAGCTTTTTTGGTCAACCGTGTGGGTGACTTTGGTTTCATCTTGGGTATTGGTTTGATTGCTGCTTATGCTGGCAGTTTGAATTACACCGAGGTGTTTGCCAAAACCACTGACTTAGGGGCACTCACCTTGCCTGGCACTTCTTGGATGTTGGTGACCGTCATTTGTATTTGCTTGTTCATTGGCGCCATGGGCAAGTCTGCACAGTTTCCTTTGCACGTCTGGTTGCCAGACTCCATGGAAGGTCCTACGCCGATTTCAGCCTTGATTCATGCAGCCACCATGGTGACGGCAGGTATTTTTATGGTGGCACGCATGTCACCTTTGTTCGAGTTGTCTGATACCGCCTTGAACCTCATCATGGTGGTGGGTTCCATCACTGCCTTGTTCATGGGATTTTTAGGTATTGTGCAAAACGATATCAAGCGGGTGGTGGCTTACTCCACCTTGTCGCAACTGGGCTATATGACGGTGGCCTTGGGTGCTTCTGCTTACTCGGTAGCTGTATTCCATCTGATGACGCATGCTTTCTTCAAAGCCCTGCTGTTTTTGGCTGCGGGTTCGGTCATCATGGGCATGCACCATAACCAAGACATTCGCTACATGGGCGGTGTTCGCAAATACATGCCCATCACCTGGATCACCTCTTTGTTGGGCTCTTTGGCACTGATTGGTACCCCGCTTTTCTCAGGTTTTTATTCCAAGGACAGCATCATTGAGGCGGTTGCGCGCAGCAACTTACCCGCGTCCGGCTGGGCTTATTTTGCTGTTATGGCGGGCGTGTTCATTACTGCCTTCTATTCGTTCCGAATGTATTTTTTGGTCTTTCACGGCAAAGAACGCTTTGACCAGAACCCTGAATCGCACCATGGTCACGATGATCACCATGCCCCACATGAGTCGCCTTGGGTGGTCACCCTGCCTTTGGTCTTGCTGGCTATCCCCTCGGTGTTGATTGGCTACTTCACGATAGAGCCCATGCTCTATGGTGATTTCTTCAAAGATGCCATCTACGTCAATACCGATCTTCATCCTGCCATACGTGAGTTGCAAGAAGAATTTCATGGCGCCCTGGCCATGGCTTTGCATTCCTTGTCTTCTGTGCCGCTGCTGTTGGCGATGAGTGGTTTAACCCTGTCCTATTACATGTACATGGTCAATCCTGCACTGCCTGCAGCCATTCTTCGCACCTTTGCGCCGCTACACACTTTGTTGCTCAACAAATACTATTTGGACGACTTCAATGAAAAGGTGCTTGCCCGTGGCTCTCGTGCATTGGCCTCGGTGTTGTGGAAGCGCGGTGACCAAGGCTTGATAGATGGTTTGCTGGTCAACGGCTCTTGGAAAGTGGTGGCCTTGGTCTCTCGCTTGAGTCGCCAACTGCAAACAGGTTTTCTGTACCACTACGCCTTGGTGATGATTTTGGGCATGTTTGGCCTCATCACTTGGTTTGTTTGGCTCAACCCCTGATCTGATTGATATGAATATCCACACTTTTAAAAGAGACCTCCCATGGGGATATTGAGTCTGGTCATTTGGACACCCATCGTCTTGGGCGTCCTGATTTTTGCCTTGGGTCGGGATGAACAGGCAGGCTTGGTGCGCTGGGCTGCCTTGTTTTCAGCACTCTTGGGTTTTTTCCTGTGCGTCCCTTTGTATACCGATTTCGACACCAGCAGCGGATCTATGCAGTTTGTAGAAAACACGCCTTGGGTTTTGCGCTTCAATATGGCCTACCACTTAGGCGTTGACGGCATATCACTTTGGCTTGTGTTGTTGACCTCTTTCATCACACTGGTGGTGGTCATCTCTGCATGGGAAGTCATCACTGAGCGTGTGCATCAATACATGGGCGCATTCTTGATTCTGAGCGGCGTCATGATCGGCGTGTTTTGCGCTCTTGACGGCATGTTGTTTTACGTCTTCTTTGAAGCCACCCTGATCCCCATGTACCTCATCATTGGTATTTGGGGTGGACCTAACAAAATTTATGCCGCCTTCAAGTTCTTCCTCTACACCTTGATGGGTTCCTTGTTGATGTTGGTGGCTTTGATATACCTCTATATCCAATCGGGTGGCAGCTTTGATCTGGCTGCCTGGCAAGCCTTGCCCTTGTCATCGAAAGCCCAGACGCTGCTGTTCTTTGCTTTTTTTGCGGCTTTTGCGGTCAAGGTTCCGATGTGGCCTGTACACACATGGTTGCCTGATGTTCACGTTGAAGCGCCTACAGGTGGATCAGCTGTCTTGGCAGCCATCATGCTGAAGTTGGGTGCTTACGGCTTCTTGCGTTTTTCATTGCCCATCACCCCAGACGCCGCGCATGAATGGGCTTGGTTGCTCATCGCTTTGTCTGTCATCGCGGTGGTGTATGTGGGTTTGGTCGCCATTGTTCAGCAAGACATGAAAAAGCTGGTGGCTTATTCTTCTGTGGCACACATGGGCTTTGTTACTCTGGGCTTTTTCCTGTTCAGCCCCTTGGGTATCAGCGGTGGCATTGTGCAAATGATCGCTCACGGTTTTGTGTCTGCAGCCATGTTTTTGTGCATTGGTGTTTTGTACGACAGAGTGCATTCCCGTGAAATTGCCAGCTACGGTGGTGTGGTCAACACCATGCCCAAGTTTGCGGCTTTTTCCATGTTGTTTGCCATGGCCAATTGCGGCTTGCCAGGCACAGCCGGTTTTGTAGGTGAGTGGATGGTGATCTTGGCGGCTGTGCAATTCAATTTCTGGGTTGGTTTGGCGGCAGCTTCTGCGCTTATCTTTGGCGCGGCCTACACCTTGTGGATGGTCAAGCGGGTGTATTTGGGCCCCGTGGTCAATGACGATGTGAAGGCATTGAGTGATATCAACGCCCGTGAATTCCTGATGCTCAGCATGTTGGCTGTCGCTGTGATGGTGATGGGCTTGTACCCCAAACCCTTCACCGATGTGATGAATGCATCGGTTGAGCAGTTGATTCAGCAAGCTTCAATGAGTAAGTTGCCACTATGAAACCCCTCGCTCTGTTACCAGGGATGAACACATGATTGACAACTTCAGTTGGGTAGCGGTTTACCCAGAAATCGTTTTGCTCATCATGGCCTGTGTCATTGCCATGGTGGACTTGTGGGTGACCTCGCCTAGGCGAGACTTGACTTATGGCTTGTCATTGCTGACCTTGGCCAGTGTGGCCATCATCCAAGCACTTTATGCCAGCAGTGGTACTACGCTGTACAGCTTTGGCAATATGGTGGTGTCGGATGCCATGGGCAATTGGCTCAAATGTTTTGCAACCTTGGCCATGATGGTGACGCTGATCTACGGCAGGCCTTATGTTGCTGACCGGCAAATGCTCAAAGGTGGTGAGTGGTTTGTTCTCTCGCTGTTTGCTTTGCTGGGCATGTTCGTCATGATTTCCGGCAACAATTTTTTGGTCATTTACTTGGGCCTGGAGTTGCTCACCCTCTCTAGCTATGCCTTGGTGGCCTTGCGCCGCGATGACAGCAATGCAACTGAAGCGGCCATGAAATATTTTGTATTGGGTGCTTTGGCAAGCGGCTTCTTGCTGTATGGCTTGTCTATGCTCTATGGCGCCACAGGAAGCCTTGACCTCAGTTCGGTCTTTACGGCGGCTGCGACTGGCCATGTCAAGCATCAGGTGCTGGTATTGGGCGTGGTGTTTGTGGTCAGTGGCCTTGCTTTCAAATTAGGTGCTGCACCTTTTCACATGTGGGTACCGGATGTCTACCAAGGCGCACCCACCGCTGTGACGCTGATGATTGGCGGTGCGCCCAAGTTGGCCGCTTTTGCCATGATGATGCGCTTGCTGGTCGATGGCTTGCTGCCCTTGGCGATTGACTGGCAACAAATGCTGATGGTGTTGGCAGTGGTGACACTGCTCATTGGTAACTTGTCTGCCATTGCACAGACCAACTTCAAGCGCATGTTGGCGTTTTCAGCCATTGCCCAAATGGGCTTTGTGTTGATTGGCATGTTGTCGGGTGTGGTCAACGGCAACACGCTGTCTGCGGCCAACGCATACAGCTCGGCAATGTTTTACATGATCAGCTATGTCTTAACCACCTTGGGTGTGTTTGGCGTGATTTTGTTGCTTGCCCGTGAAGGCTTTGAGAGCGAAGAAATTTCTGACTTGGCCGGTCTCAACCAACGCAGCCCCTTGTTTGCGGGTGTGATGGCCATTTGCCTGTTCTCTCTGGCAGGTGTGCCGCCACTGGTCGGGTTTTTCGCCAAGTTGTCGGTCATTCAAGCCTTGATAGCTACGGCTCAACCTGTGGCAGTCAGCTTGGCTATTTATGCGGTAGCCATGTCGTTGATTGGGGCTTTCTACTATCTGCGGGTTATCAAGGTCATGTATTTCGATCCGCCTTTGACGGCAACCACGGTGTCTGCAGGTGCCGATGTGCGTTTTGTACTGGCCTTGAATGGTGGTTTGGTTCTGGTTTTAGGTATTTTGCCCGGTGGACTGATGGCTTTGTGTGCCAATGCGGTGGTTCAAGCGCTGGGAAGTTGAGTCTTTGACATAATGGTGTCATGAAAGTCCTCGATCTCCTATGTCAACAACACCACAGCTTTGAAGGCTGGTTTGGGTCTGAGGACGATTTTCAGTCGCAAAATGCGCGTTTCTTGGTGGAGTGCCCTTTTTGCGGCGACCACCACATCACCAAAATGTTGAGTGCCCCTAGACTGAATTTGTCTGGTGCATCACAACCGCTTTCAGATAGCTCACACTCTGAACAAACAAGCTCTGATACGGTAACCACCACCTCGTCTTCCTCGGCTGCTTTGATGCCGGTAGAGGCTCAACAAGCCTGGATGCACATGGTTCAGCATGTATTGAGTAACACCGAAGATGTGGGCGGCCAATTTGCCGAAGAGGCTCGCAAAATGCACTATGGCGAAACGCCCGAGCGAGCCATACGTGGGCAAGTGTCCCGTGAAGAAACCAGCGCCTTGCTGGAGGAGGGCATTCAAGTCATGCCCCTGCCCATGCCAGCTGCTATCAAAGGCCCTGTTCAATAAGTCCCCAATTGGCGGTGGGCGGAATTATTTATTTTTCAGCTTGCCTCTGGGCGCCACAAAAGTTACGGGCGGTGTAGGGCGGTCACCAGGAATAATGGGTTTCGCGGGAGAGGTGTCCTTTTTGGGTTTCTTTGACATCTTGTTGCTCTTTTGATCGCCTTTTGCCATGACCTACCCCTTTGTGTTTTTGACTGAATTTAAAATATAAAGGCCCGAGCCTTATTTGACTTCGGTGACAAACTCGCTGACAGGGCGTCGGATTTTTTTCAAGTTCTCCAGCCAATCTTGTCCTTTTGCGCGGTAGCCCAACGGTAATAGAGCAACACTGCGCAAGCCCTTGGCACCCAGACCCAAAATATCATCGACTGACTTGGGGTCAAAGCCCTCCATGGGGGTGCTGTCAACTTCTTCAAACGCCGCAGCTATGAGTGCAGCACCCAAGCCAATATAGGTTTGTCGAGCCGCATGTTCGAAATTCACCTGAGCGCCCCGTGCAGGGTAGTTCTTCAACAGCATTTGGCGGTAGTTTTCCCAGCCTTCGTTGGTGCCGCCACGCTCTGCGTTGGTCAGGTCAAACATGTGGTTGATGCGATCAGCGGTGTAGGTGTCCCATGCAGCAAACACCAGTAGGTGAGAGCCTTCGGTGACTTGCGCTTGGTTGTGCGCCACGGCTTGAATCTGGGTGCGTATATCTTTGTTGGTAACAACAATCACTTCAAAAGGCTGCAAGCCGCTGGAGGTTGGCGCCAAGCGAGCGGCTTCGATGATGCGATTGACTTTGTCTTGAGGAACAGCCTGGGTGGCGTCCATTTTTTTGGCGGCATAGCGCCACTGCATTTTGTCGAGAAGTATTGACATCGGGTTTCCTTTACAGGGGATTATCGCCTCAGCCTCTGGCCAAGGTGACCCCACCGTCCACCACCAAGGTGTGGCCCACCACATAGTCGCTGGCATTGCTGGACAAATAGATGGCAGCAGCGGCCATGTCTTCGTCTTTACCGATACGCCGTGCCGGAATGGTTTGCGCAGTGGCGTCGCCATGGTCACGCGCTTCACGGTTCATGTCGGATGCGAATGCGCCGGGTGCGATGGCATTGACGCCAATGCCGTCTTTGATCATCTCTAAAGACATGCGCTTGGTCAGGTGGATAACGCCTGCTTTGCTGGCGGCGTATGAGTAGGTTTCCCAAGGGTTGACAGAGATGCCATCGATAGACGCGATGTTGATGACCTTGGCCATGTGGTTTTTGGCGGCCAGACGCAACATGGGTGCCAAGGCTTGGGTGAGGAAGAAGGGGGTTTTCATGTTGAGGTCCACCACCTTGTCCCAACCGCTTTCAGGGAATTCATCGAAAGGTGCGCCCCAAGCAGCACCTGCGTTGTTGACCAAGATGTCCAAATGCTTTTCTTTTTCGCTCAATTGCTTGACCAA
>RFMX01000206.1 GCA_009927495.1 Betaproteobacteria bacterium | reverse complement strand
GGGGTCGTCCCAGCCGCTCACCTTGCCCTCGTTCACCAATTGCGCCAACTTGCGTTTGCTGGTGATCACGTAGCTGAGGTTGAGGCGGGCAAATTCATATTGTTTGGGTGCAGGTGTGGCCAGCAAACCACCCTCGCAGAGACGCTCCATCAGCCAGTCGTAAAACGGGCGCTGGTCCTCGAACTCCAAGGTGCAAATGCTGTGGGTGATTGCTCCAGCGCGTCTTCGATGGGGTGGGCAAAGGTGTACATCGGGTAGATGCACCAGGTGTCGCCGGTGTGGTGATGCGTGGCGCGGCGGATGCGGTAGATGGCCGGGTCGCGCATATTGATGTTGGGCGAGGCCATATCGATCTTGGCGCGCAGCACCGCAGCGCCATCGGCCAGTTGACCATCACGCATTTCGCGAAAGCGGGCCAGGTTGTCGGCGGGGGAACGAGCGCGAAACGGGCTGTTCACGCCGGGCTTGCCAAAGTCGCCGCGGTTGATGCGCATTTCTTCTGGTGTTTGTTCGTCCACATAGGCGTGACCGGCTTCGATCAAGTATTCGGCTGCGCGGTACATGAAATCGAAATAGTCGCTGGCTTGGTAAGGCGCATCGTTGCCCGGCTGGCTCCAACTGAAGCCCAGCCACTTCACCGCGTCGATGATGGCGTTGACGTATTCGGTGTCTTCTTTTTCGGGGTTGGTGTCGTCAAAGCGCAGGTGGCAGACGCCACCGTACTCTTGGGCCAGGCCAAAGTTGATGCAGATGCTCTTGGCGTGGCCCACGTGCAGATAGCCATTGGGCTCTGGCGGAAAGCGGGTACGGATTTTGGCTTGGTCTGGCTCGCCCTTGGCGTGGTGCGCCGCATCCCCGGGGCTGCCCGCCCAGCGGCGGCTGGCATAAGTGCCTTTGTCGAGATCGTTTTCGATGATCTGGCGCAGGAAGTTGCTGACTTTGTGTTCTTCGGGGCTTGCAGGGGAGGCGGGTTTGGTCATGCAGGGATTTTAGGCTTGCAGCGTTACGCGATTGACAGGCAACCATACGGTATGTATCATGAGATATACCAAATGGATGTAAGCCACACAATGTCTTCTACCGCCAAAATTTTCACCACCGGCCGCAGCCAAGCAGTGCGCTTGCCTTTGGAGTTCAGGTTTGACGTGGCTGAAGTGTTCATTCGCCACGACCCCGCCACGGGCGATGTGGTGTTGTCGCGCAAGCCCAGCGACTGGCAAGGTTTGCTAGATGCTGTGGCTTTGAATGCCAACGAAGACCTGTTGATTGAGCGCCGCCAAACCAGCGCTCGCCGCGATCCATTCGATACAGCGAAAAAATGACCCAGCGCTACTTGCTGGACACCAATGTCATCAGCCACATCATGCAGGGGCGCGATACCCAAATCTTGTCGCGTTTAGCCAAATTGCCCGTT
>RFMX01000075.1 GCA_009927495.1 Betaproteobacteria bacterium | reverse complement strand
TTTGAAGCTGGAAGTTTGGTAGTTTTGGGAGGTTGACTGAATCAAAACCACCCCAACCACGCATGCCAAATCAAGTTTCCCAAATAGCGTGAGGGCAGCAAAGTAAACCCGCCCGCAATCAGACAAGCGCTGATATAAAGAGATTGCATAGTGATGCGGTGCGTGACGTAGTCTTTTCTGGCGATAGCACGAAAAGCGACCCATAAGCTGACCAAGGTGACCGGAATCAATAAATGGATGACGGTAAAGCCATTGAAATTTGGTAAATTGAAATCAAGAATAAAGCAAGCAGTTGTGGCCGCTAGCAGCATGAAGGTGGCATAGGCATAACCCATGGCGCGGTGCAGCCAAGGCCGTTGGGTAGACCCCATGCGAGCCCAAAGCGCAAATGGCCCGATCACCACTGCGCCAATGGCAGCGGTCATGTGAACAGCGATGAGAGGAGTTAATTGCATGGGAAGGATTAAATGTATAAAGATTCACTGGAGTTTAGAATAAACCCCAATTTAATCAAAAGGATACGTCGTGGATTTCATGTTGCTTTTGAAAGCCGCTGTCATGGGTGTGGTCGAAGGTTTGACCGAATTTCTGCCCATCTCGTCCACTGGTCACCTTATTTTGGCGGGGGCATTGCTGGGCTTTGACGATGAGAGAGCCAAGGTGTTTGACATCGCCATACAAACCGGCGCCATCTTTGCCGTCATCCTTGTGTACTGGCAAAAAATCAAAAGCACGGTGATTGCACTGCCCACTCAACGTTTGGCGCGGCGTTTTGTCCTGAATGTGTTCATTGCTTTTGTGCCTGCTGTGGTCTTGGGCTTGTTGTTTGGAAGTGCCATCAAAGCGCATCTGTTCACGCCCACCGTGGTGGCGTCCAGCTTCATCATTGGGGGCTTCATCATTTTGTGGGTGGAAGGTTGGGGTCGAAAACCTTTGCATGAAGGCCACCCTGACGACCATGCGCGCATTATCAACGTGGAAAGTATGACGCCTATGGATGCTTTGAAAGTGGGTTTGGTGCAATGCTTGGCCATGGTGCCTGGCACCAGCCGCAGCGGCGCCACCATCATCGGTGGCATGTTGTTGGGTATGAGCCGCAAAGCCGCCACCGACTTTTCTTTTTACCTCGCCATTCCCACGCTGATCGGCGCAGGGGTATATAGCCTCTACAAAGAACGCGCTCTGCTCAGCATGGCTGATGTGCCCATGTTTGCAGTGGGTTTGGTGTTTTCTTTTCTGAGTGCGTGGTTGTGCGTCAGGTGGTTGTTGCGTTACATCGCCACCCACAGCTTTGTGGTGTTTGCCTGGTACCGCATCGCTTTTGGCATCGTGGTCTTGGCCACCGCATACAGCGGCGTGGTGGTCTGGCAAGCTTAGTTTTTAGCCACCACAGGGCCCAGCATGTTCAGTATGGCCGCTTCTACGGCGGCCGCTGTGGCCAGTGGGCTTTCCATGGGCACCAAGTGGGTGCCGTCGATGATGGTGATGCGCCCCTTGGTGATGCGCTTGGTGAACTCGATGCCCGCCAATTTCATTTCTCTCGAATGCCTTGCGGCCACCAAACTGATGGGGCATTTCAGCGGATGGCGTTTGATCAGACTTTCCAAATGGTGAGGCACAGTGTTGTAGATGAGGGTTTCAATCTCGCGTGAAAAACTCAGCTCTCTGCGGACTTGCCCATCCACCATCACCTCACGGGTGCCGTGCTGCACATAGTCTTCCAAGACTCCGGGGTGCCAACGCGCAAAGTTTTTCTTAGATGCGAAATGCTGGCGCACCTCATCCAAAGAGCCCCATTGGTGGCGGCGTTTTTTGCTGACGGCACCAGGCGAGTACTTGGCGGTGAATGACAATTTTTTGGATAAGTGCAACAGATTCGCTTGCCAACCCGCCACGGCCGGTGCGTCCACCATCACCACCGCATGCGCCAAATCGGGGTAAAGCGCGGCCAGCATCAAACTGAGCATGCCACCCAGCGAATGACCCACCAACACCACCGGGCCTTGGTGTGCGTTCACCAACGGTTGGGCAAAAGCATGTACCTCTTCCACCAAATGAGGCCAGTTGCTGGTGACAGGGTAAGCCGGGTTGTGGCCGATTTTTTCCAAGGTGTACACCTGCAAACCACGGCGGCGCAATTCGTTCAGCATGACCTGGTAGGTGCTGGCCGGAAAGCTGTTGCCATGGAAAAAAAGCACCAACGGTGTGCCGCTGGGAAGGGGTCTGGCGGTTGCTGGCGTCATGTGAGTTTCTTCAAAGCGTAAAGCGCATCCAGCGCTTCGCGGGGCGTGAGGCTGTCGGGGTCGATGTTGTTCAAAGCGGCTTGCAAGGGGCTGGGGCCGCTGTCCAAGCTCTCTGGCGGTTCGGCAAACAAATCCACCTGGGCGCGGCTGCCTTGGGCTTGCGATTCCAACGCGGCCAAGGCGTGTTTGGCATGGCTCAACACGCCAGAGGGCATGCCCGCCAAACGCGCCACTTGAATGCCATAGCTTTTGCTGGC
>RFMX01000078.1 GCA_009927495.1 Betaproteobacteria bacterium | reverse complement strand
TTTGTTGCAGCAGTATTCAAAGTTCGCCGGTGTGGAAGACAAGGCCAAAGCCAGCAAATTGATTGGCCAGTTGCGCAAAGACTTGGGCAACGGCGAGTAGTTACTTTTGAAGCTTTTGAATCGACTTGACGCCAACCAGTGACCGAATTTGCGAGATGGCGATCGCGTTAAGTTGTTTCAAGCGATTGGCTGCTGATAAGCCATGGTGAATAAATACAGCGTTGATGCTTTCCAAGTTAGACAACACCACCAACTGCTCCAGTCCTGCGTGGTCGCGCACATTACCCTCAAGATGAGGGTTGGCTTCTCGCCACTGAGAAGCCGTTTTACCAAATAAAGCCATATTCAAAAGGTCTGCTTCGCTGGCATAGACGCTTTGGGCTTGGGCTGAGGTGATCAAAGGTGGAACAAGGTGTTCCTTGATCGCATCAGTGTGAATTTTGTAGTTCACTTTGGCCAGTGTTCGCTGAAAATTCCATTCCAAAGAGGCAGCACGAGACTCCTCATCCTTCAAGCGCTGAAATTCTTTGATGAGGTAAATCTTGAATTTGGGGCTGATCCACATGCCGAACTCAAAGGCAATGTCCCTGTGAGCGTAAGTCCCGCCATAGCGCCCGGTAGTGGCTTGAATACCGATGGCGCGGGTCTTTTGAGTCCACTCTTTCACACTCAGCCTGTAACTGTTCAATCCCGCTTGAGTTTTAATTGTGGCGAATTCGACATAATTAAAACCAGTGTTGTAGACGGTTTCCCAAATACCTAAAAATTCAATCGTGTTTCGGTTGCGAAGCCAATCGGCAATGAAAAAATCGCCATCTTTGGCTTTCACCATGTCTGTCAGGCAAATATAGTCATGACCTTTTTGGGTGGTGACGGTGATTTCACTGCCCAGGACATCCATTTTTTTAACCACTGTCTTCTCCAGTTGAAACTAGCTGGTTTCATTCTGGGCTGGAGACTCAAAAGTTAAAACACATATGTGCATGGCGCACAATTTATTCACATGACCCAAGTCTCGGACTAAGGTCAGATAATGGTCAAAATTAGCTTTCCTTAACAAATAGAAATTCTTCACCCCAGTTCTAAAGCATGTCAGACCCATCAGGTCACACCCCCATGATCGCCCAGTACCTGGGCCTCAAAGCGGACTTCCCCCATACCTTGCTGTTCTACCGCATGGGGGATTTTTACGAGCTGTTTTTCGAAGACGCCGAAAAAGCCGCTCGGCTGATGGACATCACCCTCACCCAGCGCGGCCAGTCCGCT
>RFMX01000402.1 GCA_009927495.1 Betaproteobacteria bacterium | reverse complement strand
TCGTTGATGCGGCCTTGGTTACGGAATGGCTCGCGGGTGACCGTGGGGTAGTACAGCATTTGGGCGCTGACCATTTCGCCCAGCAGTTCGTGCTGGGGCAACTCTTGGGTGAGGTAGTCGTGGTAAGCCAGTTCTTTCACCTCGCGCACACCGTGCACCAGAATGACTTTTTCAAAGCGCTCGTAGGTTTCGGGGTCGCGGATGACGCTCATATAAGGCGCCATGCCGGTACCAGTGCCCAGCAAGTACAGGTTTTTGCCGGGCAACAAATAGTCGATGAGCAAAGTGCCAGTGGGTTTGCGACCCACCACAATTTTGTCGCCCACTTGGATGTGCTGCAGTTTGGAGGTGAGGGGACCGTCGGGTACCTTGATGCTTAAAAACTCGAGGTGCTCTTCGTAGTTGGCACTGACGATGCTGTAGGCGCGTAGCAAAGGCTTGCCGTCGACACGCAAACCGATCATGGTGAAGTGGCCGTTGGAGAAGCGCAAAGCCATGTCGCGGGTAGTGGTGAAGCTGAACAAGCGGTCGGTCCAGTGGTGAACAGACAACACGGTTTCGTCATTGAAAGCGCTCATAGCGGTACTTTGGCTGAAGGTAAAACCGTCAATTTTAGTTGAGCCGCAAACCTGTCAAGCCCTAAGGCGCTAGACTGACCACTTAAGACAGACAAAGCAGAAGTCTCACCATGAAAACATTTAACGATCTACAAGACTTGATGGCCTGCGTAGGCCAAGACGTGGCGGTCAGCGATTGGGTCACGGTCACGCAAGAACAAATCAATTTGTTTGCCCAAGCCACGGGGGATCACCAGTGGATACATACCGACGCTGACAAAGCCCAAAGCGGCCCGTTTGGCACCACCATCGCCCATGGTTTTTTGACCCTTTCTTTGCTACCCCAGTTTTTTGAGTCGGCGTTTGAGATTCAAGGCTCTCGCATGGGTATCAATTACGGTTTGAACAAGGTGCGTTTCACCGCGCCAGTGCCGGTCAACAGCCGCTTACGTGCCCATATGCATTTGCTGGCCTGCGAAGCCATTGATAACAGCGGCATGCAAATGACGTGGAAGGTGAGTGTGGAGCGAGAGGGCTCTGACAAACCGGTATGCGTGGCCGAGTCTTTGGTGCGTCGCTACCCTTAAGGTTGCTGACCGGCGAAGCCGTTTTGACGCCACGCCTCGTAAACGGTAATGGCCACTGCGTTAGAGAGGTTCAAGCTGCGTTGCCCGGCCAGCATGGGCAAGCGCAGCATATTGCTCTGCTGAAAGAAAGCCCTGACTTCGGCTGACAAACCACTGGTTTCTGCCCCAAACACCAGCCAATCATTTGCCTGAAAAGTACTTGCAAATACCGACGTCTTACCGTGGGTGGTGAGGGCAAAGCAACGTGACACATCGGGTTGCTCGGCATCCACAAAGGCCTGCCAACTGGCGTGGCGCTTCACATCGGCGTACTCGTGGTAATCCAAGCCGGCTCGGCGCATTTGTTTGTCTTGCATGGAAAAGCCCAATGGCTCGACCAGATGCAAGTTGCAACCGGTATTGGCGGCCAAACGGATGATGTTGCCGGTGTTGGGGGGAATTTCAGGTTGAACCAAAACGATGTGAAACATGTGGTCTTTCGATGAAGCCTGCATTGTGGCTTGGCATGGGGTGGCTTGCCTTAGGCAGGGGTGCGGGCCAGCACCACCGCTTGCACCTGCGTCACCCCCGCCGCCTGCAAGGCCTGTGTGCAGGCAAGCAAGGTGGTGCCTGTTGTCGTGACGTCGTCCACCAGCACCACCCGAGAGTCACGCAGTTTGGGCAAACCATGTGGGTTGACCATGAAAGCATGGTGCAGGTTGACCAATCTGTCACTGCGCGACAAGCCCGATTGGGCAGGCGTGTCGCGCAAGCGCATCAGCGCTTGGCCCAAAGTACGCTCTGGACAAAGTTGCTTGGCCAACACCAAGGCTTGGTTAAAGCCGCGATCTCGCAGGCGTTGGGCCGACAAAGGCACGGGTACCAGCCAGTCACAAGCATCCAAGCATTGGGCAATGGCGGATGTCTGGCGCATTTGTTGGGCTAAAAAATAGGCCAAACCCACTTGCCCCTCAAACTTGAATGCAGTAATGAGCTCTTTCCAAGGGGATACGTACAGTTTGGCTGCCACGCAGCTTAAGGCATTGACATCTGCAGGAGCATCACCCAAGCGAGTGCATACCTGGCACAGCGCCTGCCAAGACCATTGGCCACAGGCGTGGCACAGCCCGGGCAAAGGAAGCCGAGGCCAGACAAATTTGTCTGACCAATTTCGGTATGCTGAGCGGCTGTGAGGCATAGCTGCCATCTGAACAAAGTTTCTTCTCTATGTCTGCGAATTCTTCACCGAATAAAAGTGAACTACTCCCACCGCTAGACCCCGTCGCTGCTAAGCGCTGGGAGCGTTTTGCCGCGCAAAGCCCAAGCGCGTGGTTGCATGACGAGGTGGCCAAGCGCATGGCGCAGCGCTTGGTGTTGATGCGCAGCCAACCCACACATTGGGCGCACTGGCAACCCAGCTTGGGTGGCTGGGCTTCGCAAGGCATAGTCAGTCAGCAATACCCGCAAGCGCTTTGCACTGTGGTCGAGTCAGAAGCAGCACTTTTATCGCAAGCGCGACAAAATTTAACGCCGCCTTGGTGGACACGGTGGCGAACCCGAACGCCTTGCTTTGCTATGTCGCTGGATCAACCGGCGCAAATGGTGTGGGCGAATATGGGCTTGCATATGCAGGCACGGCCGCAAGCTCTCATGGCGCAATGGCACGGCGCTTTGGCCTCTGAGGGCTTTGTGATGTTTTCATGTTTGGGGCCGGATACTTTGCGCAGCCTCAAGGGGATTTATTCACAACAGGCGTGGCCGCCTGCTGCCCACGACTTCACCGATATGCACGATTGGGGCGATATGTTGCTTGAAGCAGGCTTTGCCCAACCCGTGATGGACATGGAGCACATCACCCTGACCTACCCCGATGCTGCGTCTTTGTTGGCAGAGTTGCGTACCTTGGGCCGCAATCTGCACCCCCACAGGTTTGCTGGTTTGCGCGGTAAGAACTGGCTGGCAAACTTGCATCAGGTCCTTGTGAAGGGCTTGATATCCCCACAAAGTTCAGGTCGATTGGCTCTGAATTTTGAGGTTATTTACGGCCATGCATTCAAAGCCAATGCCAAAGCTTTATCTTCGGACTCAGCATATATTTCTGTGCAGGATTTGCGATCGAAGTTGCCTAGTCAACGTAAGGAATAAAGAATGAAAGATTGGTGTCAGGCTTTACATGAGCTGTGGTGGTTAGAATCGTCGGGTTTTGGTGGTTTCACCCCTTGTTGAATCTTTACAAACATGATGAACAACATTTACAAAAAATTTGAAAAGGCAAGCATTGCCTTGTTCGCCCTGGTCTCCACCATGGCGTGGGCAGTCAACGATTTGCCAGGTGGTCCCGCAGTGCGTCAGTTGAATCTGCATCCCCCTGTCACCAAAATTGCGGAAGAGCAAGTTTGGCTGCATTGGTTCATGCTCATCATCTGCACGGTGATTTTTGTGGCGGTGTTTGGTGTCATGTTTTATTCCATTTGGAAACACCGTAAATCGGTGGGCCACAAAGCAGCCTCGTTTCATGAGTCCTTAAAAGTTGAAATCGCTTGGACCGTGGTGCCTTTCGTTATTGTGATTTTGATGGCCTTACCAGCAACCAAAGCGGTGGTGGCCAGCAAAGACACTTCCAACGCCGACCTGACCATCAAGGCCACGGGCTATCAGTGGAAATGGGGTTACGACTACATCAAGGGTGAAGGCGAAGGCATTGGCTTTATCTCCACCTTGGACAACGCCCAGCGCGAAATGTCCAACAGCGGCAATCCTGAACCCACCGACGATTACCTGCTCAAAGTTGACAACCCCTTGGTGGTGCCTGTCAACCAAAAGGTGCGCATCATCACCACTTCTAACGACGTGATCCACTCGTTTGCAGTCAATTCTTTTGGTATCAAGCAAGATGCCATCCCAGGTTTTGTTCGCGATACCTGGTTCCGCGCTGAAAAAACTGGTGACTTCCATGGCCAATGCCAAGAGTTGTGCGGCAAAGAGCATGCTTACATGCCCATTCACGTGAAAGTGGTTAATGCCCAGGAGTACACCGCATGGGTGGCTGAGCAAAACAAAAAAATGGCAGCCAAGCAAGATGACCCCAACAAAGTGTGGACCATGGCTGACCTGATGCAAAAAGGCGAAAAAGTCTATGCGGCCAATTGCCAAGCTTGCCACCAAGCCAACGGAAAGGGCATGGGTCCCATCAAGCCGCTCGATGGTGCAGCTGTTGTTTTAGATACCGACAAAGTCAAGCAGATCAAAGTTTTGCTTAATGGTCAAAACAACCTTACCATGCCCGCATGGAAGCAGCTGTCAGACAGCGAAATCGCTGCTGTCATCAGTTACACCAAAAACAATTGGTCTAACAAGACCGGTCAATTGGTTCAGCCAGCCGAAGTGCTGGCTGCACGTCAGTAACCCCGTTTAAATCGAAGGAATCTTCTATGAGCGCTGTACTTCACCCCCATGGCCACGGGGCCGACCACGCAACCGATGATCACCACGGTGCGCCTCACGGCTGGCGTCGTTGGGTCTATGCGACCAACCACAAAGACATTGGTACGCTGTACCTGTTGTTTGCGTTCACTATGTTGATCATTGGTGGCGCTTTGGCGCTGGGCATTCGTGCCGAGTTGTTCAAGCCCGGTTTGCAATTGGTCAACCCCGAGTTGTTTAACCAACTCACCACCATGCACGGCCTGATCATGGTGTTTGGCGCCATCATGCCGGCCTTTGTGGGTTTTGCCAACTGGATGATTCCTTTGCAAATTGGCGCGGCTGACATGGCCTTTGCCCGCATGAACAACTTCAGTTTCTGGTTGATGATTCCTGCCGCCTTGATGCTGGCCGGTTCGTTCTTTATGCCTGGCGGTGCTCCCGCAGGCGGATGGACGCTTTACGCGCCTTTGAGCCTGCAAATGGGTCCTTCCATGGATGCAGCGATTTTTGCTTTGCACATCTTGGGTGCTTCATCCATCATGGGTTCCATCAACATCATCGTCACCATCTTGAATATGCGTGCGCCTGGCATGACCTTGATGAAGATGCCCATGTTTGTTTGGACCTGGCTCATCACTGCTTATTTGTTGATTGCTGTGATGCCTGTATTGGCGGGTGCCATCACCATGACCTTGACTGATCGTCATTTCGGCACCACCTTCTTTAACCCTGCCGCTGGTGGCGACCCCGTGATGTTCCAGCATATCTTCTGGTTCTTCGGTCACCCTGAGGTGTACATCATGATCTTGCCCGCGTTCGGCATCATCAGCCAGATCATCCCCGCGTTCTCGCGTAAAAAATTGTTTGGCTATGCCTCCATGGTTTACGCCACCTCTTCTATCGCGATTTTGTCTTTCATCGTGTGGGCGCACCATATGTACACCACTGGCATGCCCGTGACTGGCCAGCTGTTCTTCATGTACGCCACCATGCTCATCTCAGTGCCCACGGGTGTGAAGGTGTTCAACTGGGTTGCCACTATGTGGAAAGGGTCTATGACCTTTGAAACCCCCATGTTGTTTGCGGTGGGCTTCATTTTTGTGTTCACCATGGGCGGTTTCACCGGCCTGATCTTGGCGATGGCCCCCATTGATTTGCAATTGCAAGATGGCTACTACGTAGTGGCCCATTTCCACTATGTGTTGGTGGCCGGTTCCTTGTTCACCATGTTCGCTGGCTATTACTACTGGGCCCCCAAGTGGACTGGCGTGATGTACAACGAAACCCGCGGAAAGATCCACTTCTGGTGGACCCTCATTTCTTTTAACGTCACCTTCTTCCCGATGCACTTCTTGGGCTTGGCCGGTATGCCCCGTCGTTATGCTGACTACCCCATGCAATTTGCTGACTTCAATGCATTGGCTTCAGTAGGCGGTTTTGCCTTCGGTCTTGCCCAGGTGTATTTCTTCTTCTTTGTGGTGTTACCCACCATGCGTGGCAAGGGTGAACCTGCCCCTCAGCGTCCTTGGGAAGCAGCTGAGGGTTTGGAATGGGAAGTGCCTTCACCTGCACCCTTCCATACCTTTGAAACACCTCCTAAGCTCAACCGCGACGCAACCCGCATCGTTGCCTGAACTTATACGTGCAAACTTCTGCCATGACTTCAGAACAGAAAAAAAGCAATCTTCGTCTTGGCTTGGTATTGGCCTCGGTGGCGGTGGTTTTTTTTCTGGGTGTTGTCGCCAAAGTCACTTTTCTTAACAATTAACCAAACGTCATGGGCCTGCGCCACACCAACCTGCTCATGCTGCGCAAGCTTGTCGTGGTGGCTTTGGGCATGTTTGGTTTTGGCTATGCCTTGGTACCTTTGTATTTGGCGATTTGTGAGGCAACCGGCATCAATATTTTGGCTTTGGGCGAAAAGGAATTGCCCGGTTCTGGCAACGCACGGCTTGCCTCTCCGAAAAACAGCCAAGTTGACACCAGCCGCACCATCACCGTAGAGTTTGACGCCAATGCCCGTGGGCCTTGGCAGTTCAAGCCTATGCAGAACTCGATTCAGGTGCATCCCGGTGAAATGGCTACCGTGATGTATGAATTTCAAAACGTTCAAGACCGGACCATGTCTGCTCAGGCCATACCCAGCTATGCGCCTAACCAAGCAGCCATGCACTTCAACAAGGTCGAATGTTTTTGTTTCAACCAATACACCTTGGCGCCAGGTGAGAAAAAGCAGTGGCCTGTGGTGTTCGTGGTTGATAAAAAATTATCCAAAGACGTGACCACCATTACCTTGTCCTATACCTTCTTTGAGGTAGGCAGCAGCACACCGCCTGCCCCCACAGCGGCTGTGGTGGTTCCTCTCACCAAGGTGGGCTCATGAGTGCAGACACACCAACGCTTGAAAAGCCTGCAGTGGTCAAGCGTCCTTTTTGGCGTTCTATCGTGGCTGTTTCTTGGTCGTTTATCGGTATTCGAAAAAACAGTGAATTTCAGGAAGATTTGGCCCACATCACCCCCTTGCATGTTTTAGGCGTGGGTTTGGTGGGCGGTCTGTTGTTTGTGATCGGGTTGATTGTTGTGGTCAATCTGGTGGTTGCGAAATAAAAGGAGTCGAGATGAGCAGCACGTCCCATGGCACTACGCCACATTACTATGTCCCCGAACCCTCGCCATTTCCGGCCTTGGCTTCCTTTGGGTTGTTCTTTGTCATTTTGGGTGCCAGCCAGTGGATCAACGACATAGCTTGGGGCAAGTATTCCTTGTTGGCTGGCATGGTGATTTGGTTGGTCATCCTCTTCAAATGGTTCAGTGCTGCCGTCTCTGAGAGCGAGTCGGGTTTGTATGGCCGCAAGATTGACCTGTCATTCCGCTGGAGCATGAGTTGGTTCATCTTTTCCGAGGTGATGTTTTTTGGTGCCTTCTTCTCAGCCTTGTGGTGGGCTCGGGTTCACTCCGTTCCCGCGTTGGGCAACTTAGAGAATGGCTTGCTTTGGCCTGACTTCAAAGCGGTATGGCCAAGTGTTGCAGCTGGGGTGACCGCTTCACCTGCGGGCATCATCGAGCCGTTTCAAACCATGACGCCGTTTTGGTTGCCCACCATCAACACCGCTTTGCTGTTGAGTTCGGGTGTCACCATCACCATCGCCCACCATGCTTTGATTGCCAATCAGCGCTCCAAGACCATCACCTTCATGTGGCTGACAGTGTTGTTAGGCTTGGTTTTCCTGTTCGTTCAAGGCTATGAATACTTTCATGCCTATAACGATTTGAACCTCAAACTCACCTCTGGTCTGTATGGTTCTACCTTCTATATGTTGACCGGTTTTCATGGCTTTCACGTGTTCTTGGGCATGCTGATGTTGCTCTTCATCACCTTGCGCTTGCAAAAAGGCCATTTCACTGCCGACAAACATTTTGGCTTTGAAGGTGCTGCTTGGTACTGGCACTTTGTGGATGTGGTGTGGTTGGGTCTGTACATCTTGGTGTACTGGCTCTGAACGAGACGATCACAGACAAGGGCCGCTTTTGCGGCCCTTTTGTTTCAAGCTTTAGGCGGGTGTCAAAGGAATGCCAGTCGGGTGGATCCAGCCCATTTTCCAAGACAGCAAAATGCTGATGAACAACACCACAGATATGCCAATGCGAAAAGCCAGTGCTTTGGCCATGGGTGAGGTTTTGGGGGCGTCATCGTTTTCGGGTTTGTTGCGCACCATGAAAAACAAAGCCGCAGCTAGGCTGGCCAAAACGCCTAAAAAGGCCAATGCAATAAGGTATGTCATGAAAGCGATTATCTGTTGACTTCACAAGACGCTACTCCCCGTCGATGGCACTCATGGCAAAGCCGCTTGGCCTGGGGCTTGCTGGCTGCGCTGTGCGTGGCCTTGACCATGCGTTTAGGGTTTTGGCAACTCTCGCGGGCCGAGCAAAAAACCACCCTACAAAGGCCATTGAGAACCAATCGCAATTACCGCCGTTGAACTTGGCGCAGCTCCAAAGCGACCCTTCGGCTTGGGCGCAAACCCATCGACGTGTGCTGTTGCAAGGCGAGTGGCTGAACGATCAAACGGTTTTCTTGGATAACCGCGCCCACCATGGGCGGGTGGGTTTTTGGGTGATGACACCCTTGCGGGTCCAAGCAGGGCAGGTGGTGTGGGTGCAGCGCGGCTGGGTTGAGCGCGATGCGCTGGACCCGCGTAAGCCGCCTCAATTAGCCCCCCCTGTGGACGGCAGTCCTGTTGAGGCGCGGATTGCGCCTCCTTTGTCGCAAATATTCGAATTGGGATCTGCCCAGCAAGGTGCCAACCCATCGCCCATAAGGGCAAATTTGGACCCGGCGCAGATGCAGTTGCTGGTGCAAGACAATGTGCAGGCTTTGGTGGTGCAAACTGGCCCCGATGGGGACGGTCTGCGCCGCGATTGGTTTCAAGTGGGCTTGAGTGCAGACAAAAACCGCGCCTATGCTTTTCAATGGTTTGCCCTCAGTGCGCTGCTGGCATTTCTTTACCTCTGGTTTCAATGGATTAAAAACTACCGATATGGTCGACAACAAAGCTGACTCTCATGAGTCCAAGCCATTGGGTTTAACGGTGTATGACTTGCCCGAACCTGGCGCTGTCGCGGATGCCGATGCAAGACAAACTGCCAACGGACGTTTGCGCATGTTGTTGGTCTTGCTGGTGTGTGCAGCGCCTGTCATCGCCTCTTATTTGACCTTTTACGTGTTGCGGCCTCAAAGTATGCGCAGCTTTGGCGAGTTGATACTGCCGGTGGTGGCCATGCCAGACTTGCAGGCCAAGGATGTCAAAGGTCAGCCAGTGCTTCTTCGAAGTCTCAAAAATCAGTGGTTGCTGGTGAGTGTGGCAGGCGGCGCTTGCCCCGCCGAGTGTCAACAAAATCTTTTTTTCAACGCCAAACCCGAGCCGCTTTGGGGCGTGAACGCGATCGTACCGATTGGGTCTGGCTGGTGACAGACGATGCGCCTTTGGATGCCGCTTTGCTGGCAGGTTTGCAAGACGCTGTGGTTTTGCGTTTACCCAAAGACCAAGTAGCGCAATGGTTACGTCCCCAAGCGGGCAGTGAGTTGCAAGACCATTTGTACTTGGTCGACCCACAGGGCGATTGGATGATGCGTTTCCCTGCCAACTTGCAAACTGATCAAGCCCCCAAGATGCGCAAAGATTGGGAACGCTTGCTGCGGGCTTCTGTGTCTTGGGACAAAGCAGGGCGCTGAGCTTATGCAAGAAGTCGAACTTTTCAATCTGGGTCCCCTTTTCAAATTGCTGCTACTAGCAGTGGTTGTGGCCATGGGTCCCTTGGCTTGGGTGTGGCTACGCCATCGCAACCAAGACGCGCCGCAGCGCGTACGCCAGCTCACTGCTTTAACGCTTTTTCTGTGCTTTGATTTGGTGTTGTTTGGTTCGTTCACCCGCTTGAGCGACTCCGGCTTGGGCTGTCCTGATTGGCCGGGTTGCTATGGCCATGCCTCACCCTTTGGCGCAGGCGAAGCCATCGAAGCCGCGCAAACCGCCATGCCCACGGGACCTGTGACCTTGAGCAAAGCGTGGATCGAAATGATTCACCGCTATTTAGCCATGACAGTGGGTGCCTTGATTTTGACGTTGGCGGTTTTCTCATGGCGACGCGACCGAACTGTTTGGGGCTGGCCCACACTCAGCTTGGTGTGGGTGTGTGTGCAAGGCGGCTTTGGTGCACTGACCGTCACCATGAAGCTGTTTCCCGCCATCGTCAGCTTGCATTTGATGGGCGGTATGTTGCTGTTGGTTCTGTTGTTGATGCAATTGCTGCGTCAGCGCCACGCCCCGTGGGCCGAATCCCGCATCCCTTTGCCCACCTCGGTGCGGGCTTGGTTAATGGCAGCTTGGGCTTTGCTGATGCTGCAAATAGTCTTGGGCGCTTGGGTCAGTTCCAACTACGCGGTCATGGCCTGCGACACTTACCCGCTTTGCCAAGGCGCTTGGTGGCCCGACATGAATTTTGACAAAGGCTTTGATCTTTGGCGAGCCTTAGGCATGGATGGCGATGGTCAAGCCCTGCCATTTCAAGCCTTGACCGCGATTCACTTCACCCATCGCTGGCATGCCATGCCTGTGGCTGCCTTGCTGCTGTGGTCCTCGTTTTTGTTGTACCGCCATGGCTTGACTACCCAAGCCCGTGGTCTGTGGTTTTTGGTCTTGTTGCAGTTCATCACCGGCATTTCCAATGCGGTGCTGGGGTGGCCCTTGCTGGCGGCTTTGTTGCACACGGGCAGCGCTGCGGGTTTGCTGTTGCTGATAAGCTGGGCTTTGGGTATCACCGAGTCCCGACCTTCAGGGCATATCGCCGCGACTTTTTCCAGGTCTGATTTATGAGAGCGCTTTCTACCTTTATGCCCTTGCGTTGGCAGCAGTTCAACGCCCTGACCAAACCCCGCGTGATTCAACTCATTGTGTTTTGTGCGCTGATCGGCATGGTCTTGGCGGTGCCGGGTGTGCCTTCTTGGGCGGATGTTCAATTGGGTGCCATTGCATGTTTAGGGATTTGGTTTGTCTCTGGGGCAGCAGCAGCTTTCAATTGCATCGTTGAAAAAGCCATTGACGCTCGCATGAAACGCACCTCGTGGCGACCCACCGCCAAGGGCGAGTTGAGCGACCGCGATACCTTGCTGTTTTCAGCGGTGCTGTGTTTGCTGGGCTCAGCTATTTTGTATATCTGGGTCAACCCCCTCACCATGTGGTTGACCTTTGCCACCTTTGTGGGTTACGCCATCATTTACACGGTTATTTTGAAACCGCTGACGCCGCAAAATATCGTCATCGGTGGCGCTTCAGGTGCCATGCCACCGGTGTTGGGTTGGGCGGCCATGACCGGCGAGGTCAGTCCAGAGTCTTTGATTTTGTGCCTCATCATTTTCTTATGGACCCCACCGCACTTTTGGGCTTTGGCGCTGTACCGCGTGGAGGACTACCGCAAGGCAGGTCTGCCCATGCTGCCTGTGACGCATGGCAATGAGTTCACCCGTTTGCAAATACTGCTCTACACCTGTGTGTTGCTGGCGGCTTGTTTGATGCCTTTTGTGTACCGCATGAGCGGCTGGTTTTACTTGGTCAGCGCAACCATTCTCAGCGTGATGTTTTGCGCCTACGCATGGGCCTTGTGGCGCAACTACTCCGATGAACTTGCGCGTAAAACTTTTCGCTTTTCGCTCTACCACCTCAGCTTGCTGTTTGCCGCTTTGCTGATTGACCACTATTTGCCAGGAACTGTATGAAACGTGTTGTAGGCTTTTTCATGCTGTTGGCCTTGCTGGCGTGTTCGCCTGACAAGCCAGCGTTTCAGTCCATCGACCTGACCGGCGCCGATTACGCCAAAGGCTTTAACCTGCCCGATCAGCTGGGACAGCCGCGAACTTTGGCGGACTTCAAAGGCAAGGTGGTGATGGTGTTTTTTGGCTTTACCCAATGCCCTGATTTTTGCCCCACCACCTTGAGTGAGATGGTGCAAGTCAAGCATGATTTAGGTGAGCAGGGCGCCAAGATGCAAGCCATCTTCATCACCTTGGACCCCGAACGCGACACGCCAGAACTTCTCAAAGCCTATATGGGCAATTTTGACCCCAGTTTCGTGGCGCTGGTACCTAGCTTGGAGGCGCTGCCAGCCTTGGCCAAAGATTTCAAAATTTATTACAAAAAAGTGGCAGGCGCCAAGCCTGCCAACTACACCTTAGACCACTCTGCAGGTACCTATATCTATGACACCGAGGGTCGTTTGCGACTGTATGCCCGCTACGGGATGGGTGTGCCGGCCTTGACCGCCGACGTCAAGCAACTGCTTAAGTAAATTCCAGCAAAGCAGCCTTCATTTTTTTCATGGCAGCCACTTCGATTTGGCGGATGCGCTCAGCGCTGACGCCGAACTCGGCTGCCAATTCGTGCAGCGTCATGCCACCTGAGTTGTCGTCGTTGACCTTGAGCCAACGCTCTTCCACGATGCGGCGGCTGCGTTCGTCCAGCACCTCAAGCGCTTGGGTGATGCCGTCGCTAGACAACATCTCGCGTTGATGCGCTTCAATCATGGCGGTGGGTTCGTGGTGGGCGTCGGCCAAATAAGCGATAGGGCCAAAAGCGTCTTCCCCGTCATCGGTGGACACGGGGTCCAGCAAGACGTCGCCACCCGCCATGCGGGCTTCCATTTCGATCACTTCTTCGCGTTTGACGTTCAGGTCTTTGGCGATGATGTCAATTTGCGCGTCGCTCAGGCTGTCGCGGGCCACGGTGTTGTGGTCTTCACCGGCATCGGCACGGAAACCTTGCTTTTTGACGCAGGTTGAAAAACAGTTTGCGCTGCGCCTTGGTGGTCGCGAGTTTGACCATGCGCCAGTTTTTGATGATGTATTCGTGGATTTCAGCCTTGATCCAATGCATGGCGTAACTGACCAAGCGCACGCCTTGGTCGGGGTCGAAACGCTTGACCGCTTTCATCAAGCCCACATTGCCTTCTTGAATCAAGTCAGCGTGGGGCAGGCCGTAGCCCATGTATTGGCGGGAAATAGACACCACCAAGCGCAGGTGCGACAAGATCAGCTTTCCGGCTGCGTCAAGGTCGTTGTGGTCACGCAATTGGCGGGCAAACGCTTGTTCTTGCTCCAAAGTGAGCATGGGCAGGCGGTTCGCCGCAGAGATATAGGCTTCGATATTGCCGAGTGGGGGCACCAAAGCCCAAGGGTTGGTGCTGACTGAGGACTGGTTGGGTAAGCTTAATGAAGTCATTTGGGGTCTCCAAAGGGACGCGATGACCGTATATTAGCACTCTCTGGTGGAGAGTGCTAAGGAATTTTCGGGTTTACCC
>RFMX01000140.1 GCA_009927495.1 Betaproteobacteria bacterium | reverse complement strand
CGTTGGCCGTTTCTCGGACGGTGAAGTCACTGTAGAAATCAACCAAAACGTCCGTGCCCGCGATGTTTTTGTGGTGCAGTCCACTTGCTACCCCACCAATGAAAACCTGATGGAATTGATGATCATGGTCGACGCCTTGAAACGCGCATCGGCCGAACGCATCAGTGCTGTCATCCCTTACTTCGGCTATGCCCGCCAAGACCGCCGTCCACGCTCTTCGCGGGTGCCTATTTCAGCCAAGGTTGTTGCCGATTTGTTGCAAACCGTGGGTGTGGCGCGGGTGCTGACCATGGACTTGCATGCCGATCAAATCCAAGGCTTTTTCGATATCCCGGTGGACAATATTTACGCCTCACCGGTTTTGTTGGGCGATTTGCGTTTGCAAAATTACGATGACCTGATTGTGGTCTCCCCTGATGTGGGCGGTGTGGTGAGGGCACGTGCTTTGGCCAAGCAACTGGATTGCGATTTGGCCATCATTGACAAACGCCGACCCAGAGCCAATGTGTCCGAGGTGATGCACGTCATTGGCGACATTGAAGGCCGCAACTGCGTGGTCATGGACGACATGATTGATACCGCAGGCACCTTGGTCAAAGCGGCAGAAATATTGAAGAAACGGGGTGCCAAAAAGGTCTATGCCTATTGCACCCACCCGATTTTTTCCGGCCCCGCCATTGACCGCATCACCGAGGGTGCTGCGCTTGATGAAGTCGTCGTCACCAACACCATTCCGCTCAACGCGCAGGCGTTGGCATGTTCCAAGATTCGCCAACTCTCGGTGGCGCCGTTGATCGCAGAAACGATTCAGCGCATCGCCAAAGGAGCGTCGGTCATGAGTTTGTTCTCTGATCAGGATCAGCTTTTTTAAGTTCGAACCCCATCAGACAACAACGCAGCGGGGCTGTTCGCAGCCCTTTTTTGAAACCGAAGTCACATTGGTCGCGGTGGACTTCATCAGGAGAAGAAAATGAAATTTGTCGCTTTTGAGCGCTCTAAGCAGGGTACGGGTGCGAGCCGCCGTCTGCGCATCACCGGTCGCACGCCCGGTATCGTCTACGGTGGCAAGGCGCATCAGCCCCAGTCCATCGAACTTGACCACAACGCACTGTGGCACGCACTGAAAAAAGAGGCTTTCCACGCCACCATCCTAGAGATGGAATTGGCTGGCCAAACTTCCAAAGTCTTGCTGCGCGACGTTCAGTACCATCCCTTCAAGCAACTTGTGCTGCACATCGACTTCCAACGCGTCGAAGCCGACACTGTGTTGCACATGAAAGTACCTTTGCACTTCAGCGGTCAAGAAAACTCACCCGCTGTCAAAGTCGATGCCTGTTTGGTCAACCCTGTCATGAACGAGTTGGAAATCACCTGTTTGCCAGCAGATTTGCCCGAGTTCATCGCTGTTGATTTGAGCGACTTGAAAAAAGGTCATTCACTGCACGTCACCGACATCAGCTTGCCCAAAGGCGTCAAAGCGGTGGTTCACGGCAAAAACAACCCTGTGTTGGTCAGCGTGGTATCTGTCGCTGAAGAAGTCGCCCCTGAGGCAGCTGCACCTGCAGCAGCGCCTGCCAAAGGCAAAGGCAAGAAGTAATT